>NZ_JBEXSY010000061.1:0-39283 GCF_040613895.1 Nocardiopsis sp. NPDC006198
CGTCCCCCCCCCCCCCCCCCCACCGGGCCCTGGGACCGCGGCGGCCCCGGGCGTTCGCCCGGGGCCGCAAGCGGCGGGGTCAGGTTCCGGACTCGGCCAGGAACTCCCTGACCAGGGCGTTGACCCGGTCGGGTGACTGGCGGTTGAGCCAGTGCCCGTTGCCCTCCAGGAGTTCCAGACGGGCGCCGGGCACGCGGCGGGCCGCCTCGACGGTCCGCGCCGGGCGGACGCCGACGTCCTTGTCACCCTGGATGAACAGGGTGGGGCACGAGATCTCGCCCAGGCGCGGGCGCAGGTCCACCCTCATCCGCCAGGGGCCGATGGAGGCGTTCTGCCAGTCGGAGGACCCGACCCCGCTGACACGGATCTCCTCCATGACCTCGTCCACGACGGAGTCCAGGTCCGCGACCGGGCCGGCGAACAGGGCCCGCAGCACGAAGCGCTCCACCCCCTCCCGGGTGCGGAACATCCGCTCGGGCAGCGTGCGGTTGAGGAACCTGCTCCGCGCGGTGAGCCACAGCAGCTGGTGCACACCGGGCGGGAAGGCGATGACCCCCGCGGGAGCCATGGCCACGAGCCTCTCGACCCGTTCGGGACGGTCGATGGCGTAGGACAGGGCCAGCGCACCGCCCTGGGACAGGCCGACGAGCGCCACCCGGTCCAGGCCGAACCGGTCCAGGACGTGGGTGACGACGTCTGTCAGGGCTGCGTGGTCGGCGAGGCCGTTCCACGGCCTGCTGTGTCCCTGCTTGGGCCAGTCGGGGGCGAACACCCGGTGCTCGGCCGCCAGGACCGGGAGGAGGTGGCGCCAGCTGAGCAGGGCGTTGTCCTGCCCGGCTCCGCTCAGCAGGACCACGGGGGCGCCGTGCTCGCCCGCGGTCACCACGCTCAGCCGCCCCTCGGGGCGGTCGAGGGCGATGCGCTCGAAGGGGGTCGGGGTCGGGGTCATCGGTCGTGGTCCTCCTGTTCGTCCCGCCAGCGCCGGAGCACCGCGGGGAGTTCGGCCTCCAGGAAGCCGTAGAGCCGGTTGACGTTGGCCAGGCGCTCGCGCCGCTGCGGGGCGGAGCCCTCCAGTGCCCTGAGCCCCCGCTCGGTGACCTCACGGAACCCCGCGGCCTGGGCGTAGCGGCGCTCCAGCATCCGGCTCCAGCCGTCGGCGGCGATGCGGAGGTACTCCTGTCGCTCTCCGCGGCGGCGTACCCCCTCGACCAGTCCGCTGGGGGTGAGGAGCCGGGCCGCGGTGCTGATGGAGCTGCGGCTGACCTGGAGCGCCTCGGCGATCTGGGCGGCGCTCTGCTCGGGCGGGTCGCTGATCAGCAGCCATCCGATGACGCGGCCGGAGATCAGGGGCAGGCCCTCGCGGGCGAAGAAGCCCGCGACGTCGTCGACGAAGGCCAGTTCGTCCTCGGTGGGTTCGCTCATGGCCTCACGTTACAGTCATTGCAGCAATTACTGCAATGACTGTAACGTGAGAGCGTGCGTACCCACGCCCCTGCCGCCCCGTGGGCCCGGCCCCGCGGCACGGCAGGGGCGGCTCCCGCCGGGGCCGTCGCGGTACGGGGGGACGGCCCCGGCGCGCCTCAGCGGCCGGCCGCCTCCAGGCACGCGATGTAGGCGTCGATGAAGTGGTCGGTGATCCCGTCGGCGTCGGGCCTGAAGGCGGCCGCGTCCAGGGCGTAGCCCCTGGCCCTGTCCGAGACCCTGCCGAGCAGCCCCGGCGCCTTGGCGTGCAGGCGACCGTCGGCGTCGAAGTAGCGCTCCTCGGCCACGTGTGTGTACAGCGGCCCCGGGGGCACCTGGGCGACGACGTCGTTGTTGTTGACGAAGCGGTGGGTGCGCCCCCTGAGCGCCTCGTCGTAGGCCACGGCGAGTTCGCGGTCGCAGGTGCGGGGCTGTCCGAAGGTGTAGACCCCGTCCGCCAACAGTGACGGGGGCTCGAAGTGCAGGCGTGCGGCGGCGAGCACGGCCAGCGCGCCGCCCAGGCTGTGGCCGGTGAACCACAGGGACTGCCCGGCGGTGCGGAACTCCTCGACGGCCCCGCGCAGTTCCGTGTACACGGCGTCCACGGCGGTACTGAACCCCCAGTGCGCCCGGCCCCGCCGGGAGGAGTGCCGGACCAGGGGGGCCTTGCCGTCGGAGAGCCAGTCCATGATCTGGGTGGGTTCGGTCCCGCGGAAGGCCGTGACGACCATGTCGTCGCCGGCCATGGTGAAGCCCTGGGTGTGGTCCAGGGCGAAGGGGGGCGCAAAGTCGGCCTCGAAGAAGCGGAAGCGGTCGAACCCCCACTCGGCGGCCTGGCGCCGCGCGGTGTCCGGATCGGCGTAGGCGAGTTTGGCCGCGTGCGCCAGGCACAGGGCGTGCGGCACCCGGTAGCCGGTGGTGGTGTGGTCGAAGACGACCGTCGTCATCGTGTGGGCTCCCTGGGGCGTGGCGGCGCGGGCGCGGCCACGGCCGGGTCCGCGCCGCGCGGGGAGGGCGCCCTCGTCGGGCGCCCTCCCCGCAGTGGTCGGCGCTGCGTGCTGATCGTTTCCGCGCGGCACGCGTTCCCAACCTCCCGTGCGGAATGTCGCCCCCGGGAAGGGGGCGCACCGGGACCGGTCAGGAGAAAGCGCCCCGGCCGCGATGCGGTATCGGCCGCATCGAAACGGCCCCCTCGGTCGGGTCCGAGCCCGCCCGTCCCCGGGGCGCGGACGCCGCCGCTCCCCGGCCGCTCACGGCCCGTGGCCGCCCGTCACCTCGGGCCCGCACCCGCCTCGACCCCGGCCGAGAAGGGGTCCCGGGCCTCGACCGCGAGGCGGGTCTCCTCGGTCACGAGGTCCATGTTGATCTGGGCCCCCGCGCCCGCGCCCGCCGCGGCCGAGGATCCGACCTGGGCGGACGGATCGGTCACGTTGCCCGCCACCCACACCCCGGGAACGCTCGTGCGCCCCGTGGGCTCGGCGGGGACGTACGTGCCGACCCCCATCGGGTGCTCCTCGGTCCGGAGCCCCAGGTCCGCGAGGAAGCCGGCGCGCGCCACCATCCGGGAGGAGACCGCCACGGCCTCACGGCCCACGACCTTGCCGTCGGCCAGCCGCACCCCCGTGAGGCGGTCCTCCTCGACCTCCAGGGCGGCCACCTCTCCGTCGACCACACAGATCCCGCGGGCGGCGAACTGCTCCGACTGCTCATCAGTCAGCGGCTGCGCGGTGTGGGAGAAGTACGTGACGTCCGCGCTCCACTGGCGGAACAGCAGCGCCTGGTGCACCGACATCGGCCCGACCGCCAGCACGCCGATGGCACGGTCGCGGATCTCCCAGCCGTGGCAGTACGGGCAGTGGACCACGTCTCTGCCCCAGCGCTCCCGCAGACCGGGGATCCCGGGGAGCTCGTCCACCAGGCCCGTGGTCACGAGCAGTCGGCGCGCCCGCACCGTCCGTCCGTCGGCGAGCGCCACCGCGAACCCGTCGCCCTCGCGGGCGACCGAGTCGACCCGGCCGGGCACCACGTGGCCGCCGTAGCGGCGCACGTCCGCCCGTCCCCGCTCCAGCAGATCGGCGGGCGCCGTCCCGTCCAGGGCCAGCAGCCCGTGCACCGCGTCGGCCGGGGCGTTGCGCGGCTCTCCCGCGTCGACCACCACCACCGACCGGCGCGCCCGCGCCAGCATCAGGGCGCCGCTCAGACCGGCCGCGCCGCCTCCGACGACGACCACGTCATAGCTGTTCTCCAACTGTTCGGCCACCATGACCACCTCCACGACCACCATGCGCGCACACCGGCCAGAACCACAAGTTCTATTGCCGTTGTGGCAAAAAATGCGCGGGCGGCGTCCCGGTCCGGGGAAGGGGGGGAAGGGTGGTGCCGGTCCGGCCGCGCGGACGGAGGACCGCCGGCCGGGGCAGGGGTCAGGAGGGCTCGAAGGAGTCCAGTGACTCGGCGCGCAGGTCGGCCTGGTCGTTCCACGAGACCGCGGGGGTCACCCAGGCGACCGTGTAGTGCACGCCGGGCGCCACCGCGATGTTGCGGGACAACAGGCGCCGCTCCTGGCCGTCGCCGTTCCAGGTGAACTCCCACTCGGCGACCGAGTGGAACCCGCTGCCGGCGGTGGCGTCCTCCAGCCGCACCCGCTCGTAGCCGGGCATGCGCCCCGACTCCTGGACGCCCTGCTCCAGCCCGGCGACGTGCTGGTACTCGTCGTCGGTGGGGTGCTCGGCCATGTCGACCTGGAGGTAGCTGCCGTCGTGGGGGGAGTCGTAGAAGACACTGGTCCCCGCGGTCCTGCGGATCCACCCGTCGGGCACCCCGATCCCGAAGCCCTGGTCCTCCTCGGTCCAGGTCGTCCCGTTCCCGGTGACGGACTCCCCTCCGCCCGCCTCCGGTTCGCCGTCCCCCTCCTGCTCGGAGGGCTCGCCGGTGGCGTCCGCCGCGCCGCCGTCCGCCTCGGAGCCCTGCTCCTCGCCGGAGGCGGCCGCGGTGGGGTCGGGCTCCCCGCCCCACGGGTCGAGCGCGACCAGGAGGGAGGCGGCCGCGACCAGCGCGGACAGCCCCAGGGTGAGCACCACGAACGGCCAGGACAGCCGCCCTCCGCTCCGCGGCGCCTTCGCCATCGGGACCGTCGGGCCGGGAGGGGGCCCGTGCGGCGGCGCGACCGGACGCGTCGGCTGCGCCGGGGGCGGCGCGAACGCGGCCGGGGGAGCCTGCGGGGCGGTCCCGAACCCGGTCGGGAGCGGCGCCGGCGCGGGTAGCGGCCCCGAGGGTGTGGGGCCCGCCGCGGAGGAGGTGAGGGCGGGGGAGGCCGTGAAACCCGTGCCGACGACGGCGCCGACCGCCTCGGCGGACAGCAGTTCCCGGCACCGGTCGGCGTCGATCCGCCTGGCCGGGTCCTTCACGAGGAGCCCCCGCACGGCCTGGCCCAGCGGCCCCCGCCCCAGGACGTCCGGCGGCTCCACGGAGGTGACGGCGTGCAGCGTCGCGGGGATGCCCTCCCGCCGGAAGGGCGAGACCCCGGTGGCCGTGTGGTACAGGGTCGCGCCGAGCGACCACAGGTCGCTCGCGGGGCTGGCCGGGCCCGTGCCCAGGCGCTCGGGGGCCAGGTAGGCGGGGGAGCCGAGCACCCCGGCCGTCTGGGTGACCGAGGCGGTGTCGGCGATGGTGGCGATCCCGAAGTCGGTGAGCACCACCCGCCCGGAGTCGGTCACCATCACGTTCTCGGGCTTGACGTCGCGGTGGGTGATGCCCTGCCCGTGCGCGGTGGTCAGGGCGCTGAGCAGGTCCAGGCCCCATGCCGCGGCCTCCCGGTGGTCGCGGGGGCCGTCGTCGCGGACCAGGGCGTGCAGGGAGCGCCCGGTGAGGAACTCCATGACGATCCACGGCCGCCCGTCGTCCTCGACGATGTCGTGCACGGTGACGATGTTGGGGTGGCCGCCCATCGCCGCGGCCTGCGCCTCGCGCCTGGCCCGGGCCGCCGTGCGCCCGCGTTCGGTCTCGTCCTGCCCCGGAGCCAGAAAGATCTCCTTGACGGCCACGGCGCGGTTGAGCCGTATGTCGTGCGCGCGCCAGACCCGTCCCATGCCGCCCCGGCCGATCTCGGCCAGCAGTCGGTAGCGCTCGCGCAGCGTGCGGTGCGGATCGGCGTCGGACCCCATCGGTCTCCCTCGTGGTACGGGGTCTGGCGACCTCGTGGACATCGGGGCGCGCGAGGGGCGCGGGACAGGGGCTTCCGCGCGTGCCGGGCGACCAGTCTAGTGAGACGGACCCGTACCGCCGAACCGAGCCGGGAGGCTCCGCGCCCCCGCCTCCGGCCTTCCGAAAAAATGTCGGTGCGAAGAGTTCCAGTTCACGCGCCCGCGGGGTCACCGAGAATGCGCATTCCCGCCCGCGAACCACTCCTCCTGTGAAACAGGGGCCCCGGTGGCATGTAATCTCCTGAACGTTCTGCCCGGCTTCACCGAAAAATCATAGGAGTGCCGTCCGAATGTGGAGAGTTCTGTTCTATGTCACGCCGCTGACGTTGTCCGTGGCGATTCTGCTGCTCTTCGCGCTCTCCCTCGTGCTCGCGGCCGCCGCGGCCCGCTCACAGGGCGCGTTCCCCCGGCACACGCGAAAGTTACTGGCGGCGACGGCGTCCGTCTACGTGCTGGTCCTGGTGATGCCGTTCTCCGGCGGCTCCCCGTCCGACCCCGGCCGATACGTCCACTGGAACCCCCTCGGCTTCGTGAACGAGCTCGCGATGAACGAAGCCGCGGAGGAGAGCTTCGGCCAGTACCTCTCCGACGGCACCGTCGCCCACTACAGCCCCGATCAGCTCACCGACCAGGAGAAAGAGGAGCTGCGGGGGGCGAACCCGGCCGACTTCTACGTCCACGGCGACCCCGATCGCGGTCTCTCCGTGGTCGACGGCGAGGGAAATGCGGTCACGCACGCCCAGGAGAACCTCGTCCTCACGGAACTCTCCGAGGGAATCGAGGCGGCGGGCGAGCCCGTGCAGTCCGCGGCCCTGATCCTCGAGGAAAAGGCCATGAACGCGCTCCTTTTCGTCCCCCTGGGAATCCTGGCCTTCTTCGCCTTCTCCCCGTGGTGGGCCCGCCTGTTGTTCGGGCCGGCCCTTTCCGTGTCCGTCGAAACGCTTCAGTGGGCCGTGGGGGCGGACCGGGTCGCCGACACCGGGGACGTCCTCGCCAATTCCGCGGGATTCCTCGTCGGCGCCGGAATGGCCGCGGTATCTGCGGTGCTCCTCGCGCGACTTCCCAGGAAATCGGGAAGTCCGGTCGTGTGACCGGACCGGGCTCCCCGGGGCCCCGCCGTCCCCGCCGACGGAGCCCCGGATCCCGACACCCGCCCGGGGGCCGGCGCCGAGCGCCGACCCCGGGACCGTGGCTCAGTTCGGCAGTGTTGTGATAAAAAGTTAGGTGTGCCGAACTCTAGAGGTTGGTCCCCTTCAACATCCTGGTCGAGGGTGATCCCCGCCGCCGGGCTGGCCCTCGCCCTGCCCCTCACCGCCTGCTCCGCCGAGGCCGGCCAGACGCGGGACGACACACGGCCCCTGGTCCTGACCACGTTCACGGTCCTGGCCGACATGGTCGGCAACGTCGCGGGCGACCGGGTCGAGGTCGCCTCCCTCACCCGCCCCGGGGCCGAGATCCACGGCTACGAGCCCACCCCCGACGACCTCGTCCGGGGCCAGGACGCCGACCTGATCATGGAGAACGGCCTCGGTCTGGAGGCCTGGTTCCAGCAGTTCACCGAGCGCGTGGAGGCGCCCACCGCCCTGCTCAGCGAGGGCATCGAGACCATCCCCATCTCCTCGGGGGAGTACGAGGGCGAACCCAACCCCCACGCCTGGATGTCACCCGACAACGCCCTGGTCTACGTGGACAACATCCGTGACGCCCTCACCGAGCTGGACCCCGACGGCGAGGCCGCCTACGCCGAGGCCGCGGAGTCCTACAAGGCGGAGATCTCCGAGGTCGGCGACTACCTGGACACCGAGCTCGCCGAGGTCCCGGAGGACGCCCGCGCCCTGGTGACCTGCGAGGGCGCCTTCTCCTACCTCGCCCGCGACGCGGGGCTGAGCGAGCGCTACCTGTGGCCGGTCAACGCCGAGACCGAGGGCACCCCCCAGCAGATCGCCTCCGTGACCGGCTTCGTCCGCGACAACGGCGTGCCCACCGTGTTCTGCGAGAGCACCGTCAACGACGGCACCCAGCGGTCCGTGGCCCGCGAGACCGGCGCCGAGATGGGCGGCACCCTCTATGTGGACTCCCTGTCGGAGGCCGACGGCCCCGTCCCCACCTACCTCGACCTGCTCCGGCACGACGCCGAGACGATCGTCGCCGGGCTGAGGGGGTGAGCGCCGTGTCCGCCTCCACCACGTCCTCCCCGGCGGTCCCCGCCATCGAGGTCTCCGGCGCCACCGTGCGCTACGGCGACGTCCTCGCCCTGGACGACGTCTCCCTGGAGGTCGCCCCGGGCCGTGTCTGCGGACTGCTCGGCACCAACGGCTCGGGCAAGTCCACCCTGTTCAAGACGGTCCTCGGGCTGGTCCCCGCCGACCACGGCCGCGTACGCGTCCTCGGCCGTACCAGCGCCGACGCGCGCAGGGCCGGAGCGGTGGGCTACGTGCCCCAGTCCGAACAGGTCGACTGGGCCTTCCCGGTGCGCGTACGCGACGTGGTGATGATGGGCCGCTACGGGCACATGGGGCGCCGCCGCCGGGTCCGGGCCGCCGACCGCGAGGCGGTCGAGCACGCCCTGGAGCGCACCCACCTGTCCGACCTCGCCGACCGCCAGATCGGGGCCCTCTCCGGCGGCCAGCGCAAACGCGCCTTCGTCGCCCGCGCCATCGCCCAGGGCGCCGCCGTGCTACTCCTCGACGAGCCCTTCGCGGGGGTCGACAAGCGCTCGGAGGCCACCATCGTCGAACTGCTCCGCGCGCTGCGCGGGGAGGGGCACACCCTGCTGGTCTCCACCCACGACCTCGCCCAGGTGCCCGTGCTGTGCGACGAGGCGGTCCTGCTCCAGCGCCGCGTCATCGCCCACGGCGCACCGGCCGAGGTCCTGCGCCCGGAGGTCCTCATGGAGGCCTTCGGCATCCACTCCGACGAGGAGGGCCCCGTATGGACGCGCTGATCACCGGCCTCACCGAGTGGTTCACGGTCCCCCTGCAGTTCGAGTTCGTCCGGCGCGCCCTGCTGGTAAGCGTGGTCGCCGGGGTCGTCTGCGCGGTCCTGTCCTGCTGGATGACGCTCGTGGGGTGGTCGCTGATGGGCGACGCCGTCTCCCACGCCGTCCTTCCCGGGGTGGTGCTGTCCTTCATGTTCGGCCTGCCCTTCGCGGTGGGCGCCCTGGTGTTCGGCGCCGGGTCCGTCGCCCTGATCGGGGTGGTCAACCGCACCTCCCGGGTCAAGGAGGACGCCGTCATCGGCGTCGTGTTCACCGCCATGTTCGCCCTGGGCCTGGTGCTCGTCTCACGGGTGCCCAGCCAGACCGACCTCGGCCACATCCTGTTCGGCAACGTGCTCGGGGTTTCCGACACCGACATCTGGCAGGTGCTGGTCCTGGCCGCCGTGGTCCTGGCCGTGGTCTGGTACAAGCACCGCGACCTCACCCTGTACGCCTTCGACCCCGTCCACGCGCACGCCCTGGGCATCAACCCGCGCCTGCTGGAGACCCTGCTGCTGGGCCTGCTCTCGGTCACCGTCGTCGTGGCGCTGCAAGCGGTCGGGATCATCCTGGTGGTGGCCATGGTGATCATCCCCGGGGCCACCGCCTACCTGCTCACCGACCGGTTCGAGCGCATGCTGCTCATCTCGGCGTCGATCGCGGTGGCGGCGGCGGTGGCCGGTGTGTTCACCAGCTTCCACCTCAACGTGTCCACCGGCGGATCGATCGTCCTCGCCCAGGCGGCGGCGTTCACCCTGGCCTACCTCCTCTCGCCCCGGCAGGGCGTGCTCCGGCGCGGGCTCTCCGCCCGCCGCCGCCGGGCCCGCGGCCGCTCCTCCGTCACCGCCGCCCCCTAGGATTCGGTGGGCGCCGGCGGCGGGCCGGAAGCGCCGGGCGAGGGGTGGTCGGGACGCATGGCCGAGAACAGCGTGGTGGACGACGAGGCCGCCTTCTCCGCACTGGCCGAACGCCACCGGCACGAACTCCGCGTGCACTGCTACCGGATGCTCGGCTCCTTCACCGAGGCCGAGGACATGGTGCAGGAGACACTGCTCAAGGCCTGGAGCCGCCGCTCCACCTTCGAGGGGCGCTCCACGTTCCGGGCGTGGCTGTACAAGATCGCCACCAACACCTGCCTGGACGCCCTCGACCGGCGCCGCACCCGGGACCGGCCCGTGGCGAAGGGCACGGGGGCCTCGCCCTTCTCCGAGGTCCCCTGGCTCCAGCCGTACCCGGACGAGCTCCTGGACCGGGCCGCGCCGCCCGAGGGGGAGCCGGAGGCGGCGGCCATCGCCCGCGAGACCGTCGAACTGGCCTTCCTCGCCGCCATCCAGCACCTGCCGCCCCGCCAGCGGGCCGTCCTCATCCTGCGCGACGTCCTCGGCCGGCCCGCCGAGGAGACCGCGAGCACCCTGGAGGTGTCGGTCCCGGCGGTCAAGAGCGCCCTTCAGCGCGCCCGGGCGACCCTGCGCGCGGTCCTTCCCCGGCACAGGGCGGACTGGGGTCCGGTCACGGCCCCCAGCGAGGAGGAGCGCGCCGTCCTGCGCCGCTACGTGGAGGCCTCCCGGGACGCCGACCCTGACGGGCTCGCCGCCCTGCTGCGCGAGGACGCGCGCCAGACGATGCCCCCCGCGTCGCTGGTCTACGAGGGCCGCGAGGCCATCCTGGACCTGTGGCGCCCGGTGCTCTCCGGGAACCGGGCCTGGGGTGAGTGGATCGCGGTTCCCGTGTCCGCCAACCGCAGCCCCGCCGCCGCCAACTACGTGCGCATGCCGGGGGAGGCGGTCCATGCCGCCGTCAACCTCGACGTGCTGCGGATCGAGGGCGGCCTCGTCGCGGAGATCACCACGTTCGGCCCCGAGACCCTGCCCGCGTTCGGGCTCCCGCCCACCCTCTGACCCGGGGGAACGCGCTCCGGCGCGGCCGCGTGCGGAAAATTCGCCCGGGCGCCGATTCCTTCTCCCTCCCGGTCCGGTCGTACGGGTGGGGCAGACGCGGCGGCACCGTGCCGCCGCGCGCCCGACACGGAAGAGGACACGACATGAGCGCGTACGAGCAGGACCCCGCCGGCCCCGACGCCGCCCTGACCGCACTGGACCGCCTCGTGGGCGCCTGGAGGGTGACCGGCGGGGCCGAGGGCACCGTCGTCTACCGCTGGATGGAGGGTCGGTACTTCCTCCTCCAGGACGTCGACCTCGTCCAGGACGGCAAGAGGGTCACCGGCCTGGAGGTCATCGGGAGGGAGCGGGCCTTCGGGGCCGAGCGGCCCGGCGAGGACATCCGGTCGCGCTTCTACGACAGCCTGGGCAACACCTTCGACTACGTCTACGAACTGGCCGGGGACACCCTCACCATCTGGGCGGGGGAGAAGGGGTCGCCCGCCCGCTACACGGGCGTCTTCAGCGCCGACGGGACCACCGTGACCGGCCCGTGGACCTACCCGGGCGGCGGCGGCTACGACTCCACGATGGTCCGCGCCGGCTGAGCCGCGGAACGGGCCGGGACCGGACGGGGCGGGAGTGCTGCGCCGAGGAGCTCCCCCTCCCGGCCCGGGGACGCGGGGGAGGGCGCCGGCCGGCGCCCCGGAGCGGTCAGCCGGGGAGGACGCGTTCGACGAGTTCCTGCCAGCTGTCGGCGAGGGGGTCCTCGGCGTCCGGTTCCGGGGTCCGGGCGATCTCCTCCCTCGACAGGTACAGCATGAGCGGGCCCTCCAGCGCGCTGGTGAGCTGGAGGGCGAGGCCGTCCAGGTGGCGGCGGGGGACGTCCGTCCGGCCGAGCAGCATCCGGAAATGGGGCAGGGTCATGCTGACCTCGCCCATCGGTGCGGGCCGGTTGCGGTCCAGCGCGGCCCTGACGAGGGTGTGGTGGACGAACAGGTAGGCGATGCGGGCGCGCCCGTAGGCGATCAGGCGCTGCTTGGGCGCGGCGCCCGGTCCCAGCGGCGGCGGCCCCGAGAGGACCTGTTCCTGGAACCGCCCCTCGCTGTCGTCCAGGAGGGCGTTGAAGATGCCGGCGCGGCTGCCGAAGCGGCGGAAGACGGTGCCCTTGCCCACACCGGCGCGTTCGGCGAGGGCGTCCATGGTGACCTTCTCCGCGCCGTGCTCGGCGAGCATCGCCCGGGCCGCTTCCAGCAGGATCAGGCGGTTGCGCGCCGCGTCCGCGCGTTCGGGACGCGGTTTTCCGAAGGGCACGAGAGGGGCGTTCACAGGAAGGAAACTACACCACGTTCGCTAAGCGGGGTAAAGTCCGCTTATGCTGTGGCCACGGTCCGCACCGCGCGGACCCCTGCCGCCCTTCTGCAGAAACGGACCCCATGAACCTGTTCCGACTGGACGCCAGCATCCTCCCGAGCACCTCCGTGAGCTCCGAGATCGCCGACCGCGCCGAGGCCGAGTGGACCGCCGCCAACCCCGGGGGCACCGTGACCCGCCGCCACCTGGGCACCGACCCGCTGCCCTCCGACGCCTGGACCCTGGCCACCACGGCCGGCTTCGCGGCCGAGCCCGACCGCACCCCGGCCCAGCGCGGGGCGCTCGACCTGGCCGCGACGCTGGGCGCCGAGCTGGAGGGCGCCGACGCCGTGATCCTGGCCGTGCCGCTCTACAACTTCGGCGTCTCCCAGCACTTCAAGGCCTGGTCGGACCTGGTGATCGCGGGCGTGGGCGCCACCACCCCGCTGCTCAAGGGCACCCCGACCCTGCTGGTCACCACCCTCGGCGGCGGCTACGGACCGGGCACGCCCCGGGAGGGCTGGGACCACTCCACCCCCTACCTGGAGCGCGTCGTGGGTGACATCTGGCAGGCCGAGCTGACCCTGGTCAAGTGCGAGCTCACCCTCGCCGCCACGACGCCGGCGATGGAGGGGCTGAGGGAGATGGCCGCGCAGCAGCGCGCCGAGGCCCTGGACGCCGCCCGTGACGCCGGGCGCGCGCTCGCCCGGGCCTGAACCGGTGGAGCCGCTGTCCGCGGACAGGGTCACGCGGACAGCGGCTCGGCGGACGCACGGGTTCGGTGGCAGGTGCTCGGGCGGGGCGTCGGGGTCCGCCGCCCCCGACACCACCGCCCCGACGCGGCCCGCACGGACGCGCGCATGCCCGGGAGGGGCCGGCCGCGCCCCGCGCTGTCGCGGCCCGGGCCGCTGCGCCGCCGACTGCGGCCCCGGTGGCGACCGCCCCCCGATGCGGACGAGGACGTGTCGGGCTCGCCCGAGGCCGGGGGCGGGCGGGTTCGCCCTCGAAACCCCCGGGCCCGACGCCCCGGTGGAGCCCTAGGACTCCACGACGCTCCGGAGCGGCCGGGCCGCGGAGCGGGCCACGACCTGGCGCTCGTAGTGGCGGGCGGCCCTGGCCCGGTTGCCGCAGGCGGTCCCGCACCACTGCTGGCGGCCGTGGGCCTGCACGAAGTAGCGCACGCAGCGCGGCGCGGTGCAGGCCCGCAGCCGCTCCCGGTCGGGGCCGTGCAGGAGGGCGATGGCGGCGCGGGCCAGCGCCGCCACCACCCGTGTGTCGCAGGCTCCCCCGCCGGACCGGAGTTCGACCACGGGCACGTCGCCCTCGTCCCAGCGCAGCCGCGGCACGACGGGCTCCCTGGCGGCCGCGGAGTTGAGCCGCTCCAGGGCCTGCTCGGCGGGCAGGAGCCGGTGGGCGTCGGCGGGACTGGGCGGCCCCGGGCGCACGGCCCGGGCGAGCAGCGCCCTGACGGCGCCGCGCAGCGCCAGGACCTGGTCCCGCAGGTCCTCGTCGGCGCCGGAGCCGAGGACCTGCGCCCCGGGCAGGAGGTCCGCCACCGACGCCAGCCACCGCGCGGTGTCCGGAACGGTGTCCAGGTCGTCCGCGACGCCCCCCGAGCCGTCGTGGCGGATCGTGCTGGCCAGTTCGAGCGCCAGATGGCGTTGCATGGATTCCCCGTCCTCGTCCCGTTTGCCCGTCGCCTTGCCCACGAGCTAACGTTCTAACGCTTAAGGCTAACTTATCCGTTAGAAGTGCGGGGCGGGAACGTGCCCGCGAGAGGACGACCATGACGGTTCTGCTCGCCCACATCAGTGACCTGCACCTGGACGGGACCGACCGCGCCACCGAGCGCGCCACCCGGACGGTGGACTACCTGCGCGGACTCTCCCAGGCCCCCGACGCCCTCCTGGTCAGCGGCGACATCGCCGACCACGGCGCACGCGAGGAGTACGCGGAGGCGGCCGGCCTGCTGGACCTGCCCTTCCCGGTGCTGAGCTGCCCGGGCAACCACGACGACCGCGCGGCCTACCGCGAGGTGCTGCTGGGAGAACCCGCATCGGGCGAACCCGTCAACCGGGTGCACCACGTGGCGGGCGCGGCCGTGCTGGCCTGCGACTCCACGGTCCCCGGCGAGGACGGCGGCCACCTCGACGCGGCCACCCTGGTCTGGATCAACGACACGCTGAACGAGCTGCCCGGCGACACCCCCGCGCTGCTGGCCCTGCACCACCCGCCGGTGCGCGTCCACCACCCGCTGCCCGACTCCATGCGCCTGGACAACGCCGACGACCTCGCCGGACTCCTGGCCGCCCACCCCCGGGTGGCCGGGATCCTGGTCGGGCACGCGCACACCGGCGGGGCGACGACCTTCGCCGGACGGCCCCTGCTGCTGGCGCCCGGGGTGACGTGGACCCTGCGCATGCCGTGGGAGGGCGAGCCCGCCTTCAACCGCGACCAGCCGCCCGGCGTGGCCTTCCACGTCCTGGAGGAGGACCACCGGCTGACCACCCACTTCCGCGCGGTGGTCTGAACGCACGGCCGCACGGTGCGCCCGGCCCCGACGGGGCAGGGCCGGGCGGCCCTCGCGGGAACCGCCCCCTCGCCCCGGCGGAAGCGCGCGCGGCCGGGGACGCCCGCCGGAGCCCGGCTCCGGCGAAGGCGCGCCCCGGCCGCGCGCCGTCCCCTACAGCCAGCCGTTCTTGCGGAGCTGGCGGTACGCCAGCGCCGAGGCCCCGACCATCACGCCCATGATGATGGGGTAGCCGAAGAGCCAGTGCAGCTCGGGCATGTGGTCGAAGTTCATCCCGTAGAACCCCGCGATCATGGTGGGGATCGCGATGACGGCCGCCCAGGAGGAGATCTTGCGGACGTCCTCGTTCTGCTGCTTGCCCAGGAGGGCCAGGTGCGCGGTGAGCGCGCTGGTGAGCAGTTCGTTGTGGTCGTCCACCTGGTCGTCCACCCGCAGCAGGTGGTCCAGGACGTCGCGGAAGTACTCCTTGGTCTCCTCGAACCGGGGGATCCTCCCCTTGGAGACCTCCTCCAGGACCGGGATGAGCGGGCTCTCGGCGCTCCGGAACTCCAGGACCTCGCGTTTGAGGTGGTGGATGTCCTCGGTGACGTCGCCGCCGCGCGGCTGGAAGACCGCCCGCTCCAGTTCGATGATGTCGGACTCGATCTTGTGGACCACCGTGCCGTAGTGGTCGACGACCTCGTCGCACACGCCGTACAGCACGGCGGCGGGTCCCGCGGACAGCAGTTCGGGGTCGGCCTCCAGCCGTGCGCGGACCCTGCCCAGGGGGTTCCCCGTGCCGTGCCGGACGCTGACCACGAAGTCGGCGCCGACGAACAGCATGGCCTCGCCGACCTCCACGTCGGAGGTGTCCTCGTGGTAGGCCAGCGTCTTGACCACGACGAAGACGGTGTCGTCGTAGCGCTCCAGTTTGGGACGCTGGTGGGCGGTGAGGGCGTCCTCGACCGCCAGGGGGTGGAGGGAGAGCTCCTCCTCGATGAGGGCGAACTCCTCCGGGGTGGGCTCGTGGAGCCCGATCCACACGAAGCAGTCGTCCTGGTCACGGCGGGCCTCGTCGAAGGCGTCGCTGATGTCGCCGTCGATGTCCTGCCGCCGACCGGCGTGGTAGATCGCCTTGTCTATGATCACGGAGCCCAATTATGGGTGCATTGTCGCGCTCCCAGAACCCGTTCGGAGCAGCGGAACCCGCGCCCCCGCACAGGATGCCGAGCCGCGGTGGACGCGCTCGCGGACCCGCTGGTGGTCATGGTCAGGGGGTCGGATCGTGGTGCCGGCCCCCTGACCGGTGGGGACCCGCGGGCCCCGGGACCCTCAGAGGAGCATGGCGAGCTGGCGGGCCTGGGCGACGAGGACGCCCTCGCTGTCCCAGATCTCCATGTCCTCCTCGTGCAGGCCCCCGGAGACGTGCTTGGTGAACACCCGGCAGGCGAGCCAGCCGGGGGCGGGGCGGGCGCGCACGTGCACGCTCAGCTCGACGGTGATGGTGCTGAACTCGCCGATCTCCAGCACCGCCGGTACGGCGAAGTCCACCATGGCGGGCAGGGAGTGGACGTCGGCGGGGCGCCCGTCGGCGAAGCGCATCCAGAACTCGACGTATGGGCGCCCGTCCTTCTTCCCGTCCAGCCATCCGGGGCGCGCGGGGTAGCGGTACTCGACGCTGTGGGCGATGGTCAGGCCCTCGGGCGCGTCGAACTCCGCGGGCACCGGGCACTCCTCCGGCGCGGGGAGCAGCGGCGGCCCCTCCAGGTGCAGGACGCGCCCCTCCGCCGTCAGGTCGCCGTAGGTGGCCGTGGCGCGCAGGACCTCCTTGCCGCTCTGCTCCAGGACGACCTGGCCGGTGGCGGTGCGGCGGCCCTCGCGGATGGTCTCGGTGCGGACCTCGGCCCCGCCCGGGGCGGCGGGGCGCAGGAAGAACGCGGAGACCACGAGGGGGTCGGGCTGGCTCATCCCCTGGGCCAGCGCGTTGAGCGCCGTGCCCAGGACGTAGCCGCCGTTGGGGTGCGAGGTGAAGGTGGTCCACCCGTCGGTGAGGGTGGCGGTGAACTCGCCGTCGCTCCGCTTCTCGACGCGGGTGTCCCGGTCGAACTGGAAGCCCTCGGTGGTGTCGTCAAGGCTCATCCCCCAAGGTTACCGGCGGGTAGTAGCGCTGCGTGTGCCCGGGACCGCCCTCCCGGGCCCCTTCTCCCAGGGAAAGGGCTTGACCCTCTCGCTACGTCAGCCCCTACCGTCGTGGACACGTCACCACCAGCGGCGGAAGCGGGAAACACCATGGGCCACACCGTCGGCGAGGCCGCCCGGATCAGCGGGCAGACCGTCCGCACCCTGCACCACTACGACACCATCGGGCTCCTCGTCCCCGCCGAACGCACCGCGTCCGGCTACCGCAGCTACAGCGAGCGGGACCTGGAGCGGCTCCGGCAGATCCTCACCTACCGGGAACTGGGCTTCGGGTTGGACCGGATAGCCGAGCTGCTCGACGACCCCGCCGCCGACACCCGCGCCCACCTGGTCCGGCAGCACGCGCTGGTGGCCGAACGCATCGACCGCCTGCGCACCATGGCGCGGGCGCTGGAACGCCTGATGGAGGCCGACACCATGCGACTCGATCTCACTCCCGAGGAACGCCTCGAACTCTTCGGAGACTTCGACGTCGACGCCCGCGCCGAGGAGGCCCGCGAACGCTGGGGCTCCTGCAACCCCGAGGCGTTCGACCGGTCCTCGCGCGATGTCAGCGGCTACACCAAGGCCGACTGGCTGCGGAGCCAGGCCGAGGCCGCCGAGATCTACCGGGCCCTGGCCCGCGCCATGGACGAGGGGGTGCCCGCCGACAGCGGGACCGCCGCCGACCTGGCCGAGCGGCACCGCGATCACATCACCCGCTGGTTCTACGACTGCACCGTCGAGATCCATCGGGGGCTGGGGCAGCTGTATGCGGACGACGAGCGGTTCACCGCCACCGTCGACGCCCACGGCCAGGGGCTGAGCGTCTACCTGCGCGACGCCTTCGCCGCCAACGCCGCCCGCCGCGGCGCGGACGGGGGCTGAACACGCCGGGGAACCGTCCGGAGGCCGCACGGTCCGGTGCGGCCCCCGGGCCCGGTCGTCCGAAGGCGGTCCGCCGAGTGTCCCCGGTCGGCCGGTCGGATTCCGCCCCTGCAGGCCCGTCCCGGTCTTCCCACCTCCCGTACGCGGCTGGTGACGCGTTCGTCGACGACACACGAACAGCGAGGGCGACCGCGTCGGCGGCGCGGGCCGGTCAGCTCCTCGTCCGGGCGGCTGCGCGCAGAACCGCGGTGCCGCGGGTGGCCATCGCCTCCAGCAGGCCGGTACCGCGCTGCTGGAGCAGGCCGACGGTGAGCAGGGGTATCACGCCCACGACGACGGCCACGAGAACCGCGGCGAGGAAGCTTCCCCACCACGGACCGCCGACGACGCCGGGCAGAACGGCGGCCAGCACCACCAGCGACGACAGGCACGCCAGCGTGAACAGCGGGCCGACGCCCAGCAGTTCGGTCCACGATAGCGCCCGCGCCAGCCGCCGCGGCCGGAGCGGATATCCGCGCAACCACTCGTGGGAGATGACCGACGGCTCATGGCGGGGCTGGGCCATCGGCCCGAACAGCCACATGCCGCCCCACACCGTGAGCGCCACGGCGATCCAGCCCTCGTGGATCACGCCATGGGTGGCCGAGGACGCGCCCGCGATCACCAGGGCGGCCAGAATCAGTCCGGTGACCAGGCTGAAAACGCGCTCGTCGTGCGGGCCGTTGCGGAACAGGCGCAGCTTGAGCGCGAACAAGGCGCGCGTCATGACAGCCATTCCAGCGGGCGCACCGGATCTGCGCCCACCAGCTCGAGGAACCGCTCGTTCAGCGTCGAGTCCCCGGCCACTCGCTCCACCGGCCCCTCGACCAGCACCCGGCCACCGACCACCACCGCGACCCGCCGGCAATTGCGCTCGACGAAGTCCATGATGTGGCTCGACAGGACCACCGTGCCGCCGGCGTCGACGTACTGCTTGAGCACATGCTCGATGGAGCGGGCAGAGACCGGGTCGATCGCCTCGAACGGCTCGTCCAGTACGAGTGCCCGGGGCCGGTGCAGCAGTGCCAGAGCAAGACCGATCTTCTTGCGCATACCTGTGGAGTACTCCACGATCAGCGTGCGTGGAACCGCGTCGAGTCCGAGGATCTCCAGCAGGTCGTCCGCCCGCGCCCGCCAGCCGTCGTCCAGGCCGCGCAGCGCCGCGCTGTAGCGCAGGATCTCGGCGGCGGTCAGTCGCTCGGGCAAGGACAGCCCGTCCATCATGACGCCGAGCTGCGCGAGCGCGGCCTCCCTCGCGGTGCGCAGATCATGACCGGCGACCCTGACCGTGCCTGCGGTCGGACGGCGCAGCCCGCACACAGCCGTCAGGATGGTGGTCTTACCGGCGCCGTTTGGCCCCACGATGCCGTAGAACATCCCCGGCGGGATGCTCAGGCTGAGCCGGTCGACGGCGAGCGCGGTGCTGAAGCGCTGAGTCAGGTCCGCCACTTCGATGGCGGGGACGCAGGGGTTCTGCAACAGACTTCCTCACTCGGCCGTGTGCGTGAGGATCGCGTCGGCCAGTTCCTGGTGGGTCTCCAGTGGCAGCGTGTGCCCCATGCCCGCCACGGTCATCAGCCGGGCCCCCGGGATCTGCTCGGCGATGAACGCGCCGTGACCCGGTTTGACCGGCTCGTGGCTGCCCTCGACGACCAGCGTGGGCGCCTGCACCCGGTGCAGCGCGTCCACCGGCTCGAAGTCGGGGCCGGCCCCCGCGGCCAGCCGGTGGTTGGCCGCCGCCGACAGGTCGCGCGCCCGGTCGTAGACGCGTTCCTGAAGCCGGCGCGCCGCGTCCTCGTCGAACGGCAGTCCGGTGCCGTGCAGCACGCGCTGCTCGGCGATCATGCCGTCGATCAGGGTGCGGCGGTCCTGGGCGGGCGGGGAGGCCATCAGCGTGCGGAAGAATTCCACGAACTCCGGCTCCGGCGCAGGCAGGCTGCCCTCGGACTGCGGCTGACCGGTCAGCGCCCGCACGAGCACCTGGCTCTCGCCGCCGCCGAGCGGCGAGGAGGCGATGACGGTCAGCGACCGCACCCGCTCCGGCGCCTCCACGGCGATGAGCTGACTGAGCAGCCCGCCCGCTGAATGGCCCACCAGGTGGGCGCTCTCCAGGCCGTGGGCCGCCAGCACGCGGTAGACGTCGTTCTTGATGTCGTTCCAGGTGTACGGCGCGGTCGCAAAGTCGACGGTGCCCGACATACCGGTGTCACGGTGGTCGTACCGGATCACCCGGCGGCCTCCGGCGGCCAGGCGGCCGACGAACTCGTCCGGCCACAGGATGCCCTGCGACATCGAACCCATGATCAACAGGATCGGCGCGTCCGTCTCGGCGCCGAACCCCTCACTCCAGATGGTCACGTTCTGCATGCCTCACAGCATGTCGTCCCCTGCCACGGGGGCCTTCCGTAGAACTACCAGCCGCGCCAGATCCGTACGGGAGCCGATGCCCAGCTTCGGATAGATCTTGTACAGGTGGTACTCGACCGTACGAGGACTCAGGAAGAGCCGGGCGGCGATCTGCTTGCTCGACAACCCGTCGGCGACCAGGCCCGCGATGCGCAGTTCCTGCGGGGTCAGCACGTCGAGCACGCCGGGGGACGGGGCGCCGCCGTACTCGCCCGCCGCCCGCAGCTCCTCCTGTGCGCGCCGCGCCCATGGCCGGGCGCCGGCCTGCTCGAACACCTCCCACGCCGTCCGCAGGTGCGCTCGCGCCCGGCCCGGATGCTGCGCGCGGCGCAGGCGCTCGCCCAGCAGCAGCGCCGTCCTGGCCGCCTCGAACGGGTTGGTGTGCAGCCGCAGCGCCTCCCCGAAAGCCTCCTCGTCCGCTTCGGCCAAACCCCGGCAGCGGGCCAGCAGCGCGCGCGACTCCGGCGTCACGGCGTGCTCGGTCGACCGCTCGTAGGCCGAGAGCGCGGCTCGGGCACCGGTCTCGTCGCCCGCGCCCACCGCGGCCTCGATCAGGTCAGGCATGGTCCGCCAGGCCACGGTCGGATGTCCCGTGCCCGGCCCCGCCACCGCGAGGACCCGGAAGCGGTCGCGCGCCGACGCGTAGCGGCCCAGGCACAACTCGAGCATCGCCTGCGCGTAGGAGGCCACCCCCGCGCTCAGCCCCACCCGGTGCGGCAGGGCGATGGCCAGCGCCTCACGGGCCTGCCGTTCGCAGGATTCCTCCTCGCCGCGCAGAGCCGCCAGCACCGCCAGATTGGCCAGGTGCGCGGCCACCGTGTTCTCGTACCCTGCCTCCCGCGCCAGCGCCAGGCCCTCCTCGGAGACGGCCCGGCTGTGCGCGAGCCGCCCCGCGAGGCGGTCGGCGGTCGCCACGAACCCCAGCACGACGGGAAGTTGTCCGGCCATCCCCGACACCCTGGCCACTCGCCCGGCCCGCTCGGCCATCCCGGTCGCCAGGTCCGACTCTCCCAGAGCGCTGGCCGCGGCCGTCGCCCAGAGGCAGCCCACCGCGTCGTCCAGCTCGTCGGCCCGCGCCAGTGCCCGCCGCAGCAGTCCCGGTCCGGCGGCGTCGCCGTCCAGGGTCAGCCCGATACCGGCCACCGTGTCCCGCAGGAACCCCTCGGGGTGCGCCGTCGCCCGTCGGCCGAGCTCGACGACGGCGGCCGTGTCGCCGACGTGGGAGGCCGCTTCCACGGCGTCGGCCAGCATGTCCAGGCTGTCGCCCGCCGCCAGGATCCGCACGGCCTCGGCGGCGTTGCCCGAGTTCAGCTCGAACCGACCGCGGAGCCGGGTGATCTCCATCGCGAGCGTGCTGTCGCCGCCGGCCCCTTCTCGTGCCTCTGCCAGCAGCGACTCGGCCTGTCCCGGCCGACCGGCGAGCCAGGCCGAAACGGCGGCGTCCTTGAGCCGGGCGGCGCGGGCGCGTGGTTCGGGGGTCAGCTCGGCGGCCCTGGTCAGGGCGGTGGCGGCGGCGGCGTACCCGCCACGGTCGCGAGCCCGCCCGGCGACCTCCGCCAGCGCGACGGCGACCGGCTCGGCCTGGCCCAGAGCGGCTCCGGCCAGGTGCCAGGCCCTACGGTCGCCCGCGGTCAGCTCCGCCAGGGCGGCGTGCACGCGGCGGACCTCGGCCGGGGCGGCCGCCTCGTGGACCGCGGATCGCATGAGCGGGTGGCGGAAGCGCACGCCGGTGCCCGACACCCCGGCCAGCCCGCACTCCTCCAGCTCGGCGAAGGCGACCGCCACCGCCTCCGGCCCCGACGCCAGCCGCTCGGCGGCACGCAGGACCACCTCGAGGTCGGTCTCGACTGCGGCGAGCAGGGCGACCAGCCGGGCGGGGGAGGACAACCCGGCCACCCGGTCGCCGTAGAGCCGGGCGCCGCCGGGCAGCGGGTCGGGCAGCGGTTCGCGGTCGGCGAGCTGCGCGGGCGTCAGCCGGGCGGCGATCTCGACCAGGGCCAGGGGGTTCGCCCCGGTCAGCTTGATCAGTTCCCGTCGCACCGGAGCGGCCGGCAGCCCGTGCCGGGACTCCAGCAGCTCGGCCGCAGCGTCCTCGGGCAGGCCGCGCACGTCCACCGTCGACGGCACGCCCTTGACGGGGGCGTCACCGCGGACGGCGAACAACATCGCGATCCGTTCGGTGCCCAGCCGCCTGGCGGCGAACAGCAGCGCGTCGGCCGACGCACGGT
Organism: Nocardiopsis sp. NPDC006198; assembly: GCF_040613895.1. Lineage (NCBI taxonomy): Bacteria > Bacillati > Actinomycetota > Actinomycetes > Streptosporangiales > Nocardiopsidaceae > Nocardiopsis > Nocardiopsis sp. NPDC006198. Next base: position 22,119 of record NZ_JBEXSY010000061.1, read on the forward strand.
CGATCCATTGGAAGTCGTCGACCACGCAGACCAGGCCCTCCGGGCCCGCCGCTTCCACCAGCAACGACAGCACGCCGGCGCCCAGGAGGAAGCGGTCGCCCGTGCCGCCGGAGGCGTGGCCCAAGGCCGCTCGCACGGCGTCGCGTTGCGGCCCGGGCAGCGCGTCGAGCAATCCGGTCACCGGCCACAGCAGCTGGTGCAGCGCCGCGAACGCCAGATCGGACTCGGACTCGACGCCGCCGGTCCGCAGCACCCCCATCCCTTCGATCCGCTCGGCCGCTGCGTCGAGCAGGGCGGTCTTGCCAGCGCCGGCCTCGCCCCGGAGCACCAACGCCCCGCCGCGGCCGTGGCCGGCCCTGGCGATCACTTCGTCGAGCGCGCCGATTTCCACAGATCTTCCGTAAAGCACGAAGACCCACTGTAAAGGAGGGCCGTCGGAACGCGGCAGCGAGAGGTAGTGGGGCCAGCAGGCGTCGAGGCGTTCGTGGAGAAGACCGGCGGCAGGGCCGAGGTGAAGCGGCCGGTCCGTCCTGACGACCGCCCCGGCCTGGGTGCGCTAGGGCTGCGGCCACCGTTCGCGCGCTCGCCCCGGCTACCGAGGGGCGGGCGTCCGAGCACGGTGGCCGCGCAGGTCACGGGCCAGCGGTGAGGGGTGCAGGCGCCGGGTGCGGCGGAGCCGGGCCAGGTCGGCCCGGCACTGGTGGGAGAGCTGGAGGTGGAAGTAGTTGACGTGCTCCAGCACAGCGAACCCCCACAGGGCAGCCCCCGGCCACACGTGCGCGCCGGACGCGCCGGTGGCCAGGGCTCCGGCGATGACGGCGCCGCCCAAGGCGAACAGGACGAGGTTGAGGCGGCCCAGCGTCCGGAAGACGCCGATCCCGGCAGGGCGGGGCGCGCGGACCCTGAGCTGGTGGACCTTGAGCCACCAGTAGGCCCCGCCCTCCAACAGCAGCAGCGCGACCAGGCCGAGCCCGGCCAGGTTGGCGGGGCTCGCGGGCATGCCCAGGACGCCGAGGGCCACCGCCGCGATCAGGACGATGTTGACGTGTTCCAGGAGGGCCGCGTGGCGCAGTCGTCGGATGAGCACGTCCCCATTGTCCTCCGGCCCGGCCCCGGCTCCGCGGGCCGCGGGGGAGGGCCGACCGCCGGATCCCGTGACCGCCGGCCGGGGGCCGCCGGTTCACCGGCGGTCACTCGGCACTTCTCGGCGACGACGCCGGCCCGGAGGGCTTCCCGCGCCGCTCCGACCGGAGGGGCCCTGGTTAGACTCCGCCCCATGAAGGTCCGCCTCGGTCGCCCCGACCTCTCCCGCCGCACCGGCCTCTTCGACCTCCCGGAAGCCGGAGCGGGCCCCGGCCCCTCGGTCACCTTCCTGGGGGTCTCCACGCTCCTCGTGCGGGACGGGGACTCGGCGGTCATGACCGACGGGTTCTTCTCCCGCCCGTCGCTGACCGCCGTGGGCCTGCGGCGCATCGCCCCCGACCCCGCCCGTATCGATGCCGCCCTGGCGCGGGCCGGGGTGACCTCGCTCGACGCCCTGGTCCCCGTGCACACCCACTTCGACCACGCCATGGACTCGGCGGAGGTCGCCCTGCGCACCGGGGCCCGCCTGGTCGGCGGCGCGTCCACCGCCAACATCGGGCGCGGCGGCGGCCTGCCCGAGGACAGGATCGTCCGCGCCGTGCCGGGCGAACCCCTGGTGTACGGCCCGTTCACCCTGACCCCGGTCGAGTCCCGCCACTGCCCGCCCGACCGCTTCCCCGGGGACATCGACGCGCCCGTCACACCCCCGGTCCGGGTCTCCGCGTACCGCTGCGGCGAGGCGTGGTCCCTCCTGCTGCGGCACACCGGCGGCGCCTCCGCGCTGATCCAGGGGAGCGCCGGGTTCGTGCCGGGCGCCCTCGCCGGGCACTCCGCCGACGTGGCCTACCTCGGCGTGGGGCAGCTGGGCAGCCGGGACGACGACTACATCCGGGCCTACTGGCAGGAGACGGTCGGGGCGGTGGGGGCGCGCCGGGCCGTCCTCATCCACTGGGACGACTTCTTCCGGCCGGTCGACAAACCCCTGCGCGCGCTGCCCCGCCCCGCGGACGACCTGGACACCACCATGCGCGTCCTCGGCGGGCTGGCCGCCGAACAGGGGGTCTCCCTGCACTTCCCCACCCTGTGGCGGCGCGAGGACCCCTGGGCGGGCCTTGCCTGAGACCGCGAACGACTGCCGCTCCGGATCCCGCACCGACGCGGACCTCCGCGTCGTGGCAGGACTGTAGGATCCCGCCCATGGCCACAGGCACGACAGGGAAATCTGCCCCAACCGTCCGGCAGAACGCGGCGGACGGGGCCCGGACCTCGAGGTCCGGAGGCCCCTCCGGCTACACGGCCGGGACCCACCGCTGAACGGGTCCACCGGGAGCAAGGCACCGGGAACGGACGCCGACGACCCCCTGGCCCTCTACGACGCCCTGGTACGCGCCCGCGTCCCGGTGCCCTCGCCGCTCGGGGCGGTCGTCGCACAGGACGGACCGCTGGTGCGCGTCCACTACGGCACCCACGGGCAGGTCGACCACCGCGACACCGCCGGGGCCGACCTGACCCGCCTCGTCCTGCGCCAGAAGGAGGAGTTCGCCAGGCGGGTCGAGCCGGTCGAGTGGCGGGTGCACGCGCACGACAGCCCGGGCCTGGCCGAGGCCCTGACCGGCGCCGGTTTCACCCCCGGATGGGAGCGGTCCGTGCTGGTCGCACCGGTGGAGGACATACCGGAGGCCGACCCCCCGCCGGGTTTCCGACTGATCGAAGCCGGCATCCACCCCTCAACTCGGGCCCTCGAAATCACCGACGCCTCAGGTCCGCACCGGACCCCGCTGCCCGAGGCGCGCGTGGACGGGATCTACTACGCCGACCGGACGCTGCACCTGGTGGACGAGGGGTCCCCGGACCGATTGCGAGCGGTGGGGTGGGCCTCGGTGCTCACAGGAACACCGTTCGTGACCGTCGGCGGGATGAGTGAGCCGCACCCGGCCTTCCCCTCCCTGTGGGCGCGCCGACTCGGCCCGTCCTGGCCCCGCTGGTGGGGCTGGTTCAGTTCCGGAGCCCGCTTCATGCTCGCCGAGGCGGACGGCCCGCTCCGTGACGTGCTCCGGCGCTCGGGGTTCCACGAGATCACCACGGTGCGCTCCTACCACTGGGTTCCGCCTGGCACCCCCGCCACCACGCGCCCCGTCCAGATGCTCCTCTCCGATCCGGAGCACGACGACCTGTGGGACCGCTTCGACGAACGCTTCTCCTTCGCCCCCAGCGTGGAGAGGTACCCGGGCATCGTCGAACCCCCGGACTCCGCCACTTGGTTCCTGGACGGTCCCGACGAGGTGATCGAGGACACGGTGCTGCGCGGCCTTCTGGACTCCGTCCTACCCGGCGAACCCCTGTACTGGTTGGACTGGAACCACCAGGGCTACCGGTTCGATCCCGCCCGGGTGGAGGGTCCCGGCCTGCCCCGAGCTCCAGGGCAGGTTCTCCCCGACGGGGACTACTACATCTATGCGACCCGTGACCTGCGCCTGGGAACGTTCGGGCATCCGTGGGAGGGCAGCCTGTGCGTGTTCGGACGCGATCTGCTCGCCCGGGTGGAGGACGCTCTCACCCAGGTTCTGGGGGAGCCGAGGCGGAGGGACGGGCGCGAGGCCGGTCACGCGTGACCTCCGGGCCCGGGTGGGGAGCATCCCGCAGGGGTACACCCACGGCGTCGCCGTCGGCGGCCACCACCCTCGTTCACCGGGAGAGCACTCGTGCGCTGGACCGTCCACTCGGAGAAGCCCCTCTACACCGACCCGTGGCTCGACGTCCGCGTCGCCGACGTCGAGCTGCCCGGCGGGAAGCGGTTCGGCCACAGGCTGATCCGCACCCGGGGCGGGGCCGGGGCGGTGGTGCGGGACGGGAACGGCAACGTGCTGCTCCTGTGGCGGCACCGGTTCATCACCGACACCTGGACCTACGAGATCCCCATGGGCGGCCTGCACGAGGGAGAGGCCCCCGAGGCGGCCGCGGCCCGCGAGGTCGAGGAGGAGACGGGGTGGCGGCCCGGCCCGCTGCGGCCGCTGGTGTACGCCCAGCCCTCCCACGGGCTGATGGACAGCGAGCACCACGTGTTCGTCGCCGACCGGGCCGAACAGGTGGGGGAGCCCACCGACACCTGGGAGGCGGAGCGCATCGAGTGGGTCGCCCTGGACCGGGTCCCCGCACTCGTCCGGGAGCGCAAGCTGGTCGGCGGCACGTCCATGAACGCGCTCCTGTACCTGTACGCCTGCTCCCTCGACGGCCACCGGGTCTGAGGGGTTCCAGGTCGGCGGGCCCGACCCCGCGCCACGGACCTACTCCGGGAAGTCGAATTCTCCGGCGCGGACGCCCCGGGTGAAGGCCTCCCACTCCTGGCGGGTGTAGAGGATCGTCGCACCGTCGGGGAAGTGGCTGTGGCGGACCGCGACCCGGCCCGTCCCGTCGTTCAGCGGACCGGCCTCGACACAGCTTCCGCCCCGGTCGGCGCTGAAGCTGCTGATGCGCCAGGCAGCCCTCTCCAATTCCGATGGAGTGGCGGCCTGCGGATTCTCGTCGCTCACCTGAGTTCCTTGCTGAGGGTCGTGATGAACTCGACCGATGCCTCAGCCGGGAGGGAGGCGTCCCACAGCCGATCGTACATTTGCATCATGGATTCGGATTCCGGGCTCTCGACGTAGAGGGTGCCTTTGGGTGTCTCCACGTAGCCGACTTCGGGGGAGGGGTCCTCCATCCGATAAACGCTGAACGAACCGCTGATCAGCGTCGCGTGGACACCCGCCTCGTAGGCACCCCGATGGCGTCCCGCCGGGGCACCGGCTCGCGCATGTCGACGCGCGAGCCGGACCTCTTGGGGGATTTTTTCTTCTTCTTGCCCACGTGGTCAGCTCTTCCGGCGGCGGTTTCCGTCGTTGTACTGGGTCCCGATCACGTCGCCGCCGGCCTTCGCGCCGCGCATGTCGAAGTGATCGCCCTGGTAGGTGTGGCGGTGGACGCCGCCCTCGATGCTCCCGGCCTGGATGAGGATGCCCTGGTCCCGGACGTCGCCGTGGTGGATGTTGGTGACGCCGCCCCGGCTCTCCGGCTCGGGCGCTATCTCGTCCAGGAGGGCGCGCAGCTCCGCGACGGCCTCGGGGTCGTTCTTCAGGCGCTGGCGCAGCCGCACCTTCCACATCCCCCGCACGCTCTCGGTCAGCTCCTCGTCCTCCTCCAGGACCTCCTCGCGCGAGGTCTCCAGCTCGGCGAGGGTCGCCTCGTCGGCCTCGCCGCGGCCGAACACCCGGGCGAAACCGCCCTTCACCAGCTCCCAGCCGGTCCGGGTCATCTCCTGCACGAGGACCTTGGACCCCTCGTCGGCCAACATCGCCGGGTCGAACTCCACTGTGCGCCGCCTTTCACGTGACAGGGGCGGGAAACCCCTGCGGATAGGAGAGTCCAGCATCCCGCACGGTTCCCCGTGCGAGGGCGGAAATCCCCTCGCGCCCCGAAGGGGTCCGGGTTAGCGTGCCCGTATGGGGAGCACGCGCCGGCGGTGGCGCAGCCGGGAACTGGCCGAGGCCATGGAGCTGATCGGCGCGGAGATCGAGCGGGCCTGGTCGCGGGTGTGCTCGGCCTGGGGCGCCGAGCCGGGCAGCCCGGAGGAACAGGACCTGGCCCGGCTGGTGGCCGAGGGCCCCGACCAGTTCGAGTGGCGCGTGGTGGACGCCGCGCTCACCCGCCTGACCTGCGAGGACTGTGGCGAGAGCCTGGGGTCGGGCGAACGCGGCTGCGTCCCCTGCGACCTGGCCGACGGATTCCGCTACGCGGCCCGCGAGGTCGACCGCCCCGGGGTGCCGCCGGGCAACGAGCACGCCGTCCGGGTGGCCTGGTCGGTGGCGAGCCGCCCCCACCGGGTGCAGCCGCGGGCGGTGTGCGGCATGGAGCTGGGACTGCACCTGCTCCACGCGGGGGGCCTGCCCACCAGGGAGCAGGCGCACGGCTACCGGCACATGATCAACCAGCTCACCGAGGCCGAGGTCGAACGCGTGGCCTCCCTGGAGGAGCTGGAGGCGCTCACGGCACGCTACCGCGACTGAGCAGCCGGAACACCGCGCCGCCAGGACACCGGCCCCCGGAACCCGGCCGCGCCGCGACCGCGCCTCACCCCTCGTGGACCAGCGACTCCTCCACGAGCAGCCGCTCGCTGACCCTCTGGTAGCCCAGGGAGCGGTTGACCGCCAGCATCGGGGCGTTCTCCCGGTTGATGGTCACCGCCATGGCCTCCACGTGCGGGAACAGGTCGTGAACGCGCAGTGCCTGGGTGGCCTTGACCCGGCTGGCCAGGCCCCGGCGCCGGTGCCCGGGCAGGACGGCCGTGTCGTGCTGGTCGGCCACCGGGCCCCGCGTCACCGTGCTCACCGTGGCGGCGACCACCTCGTCGGTGGTGCGGTCCAGCGCCGCCCCCACCACCAGGCGCGAGCCGTCGTCGGTCATCCGGCGCTCCCACTCGCGCACCTGGTCCGCGCCCCAGCTGCGCGCACCCGTCTGGAGGATCGCCCCGGGGGAGTCGAGCACGTGGTCCAGCACCCGACCGAAGGACGCCGCCAGGGCGTCGGGGGCCTCATCCAGCCAGTGGGTGAGCCGGTATCCGGGCCTGGGCCTGGAGGCGACGCCCCAGCAGCGCCGCAGGGTCTCCTCGTCCAGGTACTGCCTCTGGAGCTCCAGGCGCAGCAGGGTGCGCAGGTAGGGGCTGCTGTTGGCGAAGGGTTCCCCCGGGGGCCCGGCCAGCACCGTGCTCTGGAGTCCCACCACGCCCAGGGAGCGCGCCTCGGCGGCGGCCGCCTCCCGCAGGGCCCGTCCCAGCCCCCGACGGCGCGCCGCCCGGTCGACGAAGAGGCGCAGGAAGCCGAGCCTCACGTCGTGCGGCTGGCGGCGCAGTTCCGCCACCCCCTGGACCGGATCGCCCGGCGCCGCCCGGGCCGACCAGCGCCACGCCTCCCCGGCCGGTGTCCGGAGCAGCTGCCGCACCAGGGCCTCCGGTTCGGGAGCGCTGCCGGACACCTCGCTCTGCCCGTCGGCGTAGACCGAGGCCCACGCTGCCAGGTCGGCGTGCGGGGCCGTGGAGGGGTCGAGGACTTCCACCAGGGATCTCACAGTGCCACCGTGCCACACGAGTGGCCGGGTGTCCCACCACGGCCCGCCCGGCGCGGGTCGGCCGCCGGGTGCGCGCCCCGGCCTCAGCGCATGAGGGGCAGCTGCCGGGTGAGCTTGTTGACCACGGTGCGGGGGCCGTGGAGCGCCACGCCCGCGTACTCCAGGTCACTCGCCGGGGTGGCGGCGAGCGCGTCCATGTACGCGCCGTAGTCGCGGGACCGGCGGGCCACCTCGTTGAACCCCACCACGGTCAGGTCCTGCTCGTCCGCCCCGGCCTTGATCTCGCGCAGCCGCTCGCCGGAGGCGACCAGCGTCGGCACCGGGTGGGGGTTGAGCCCGGCGTGCACCCCGCCGTCCGCGTCCTTGGTGTCGGCGGCCACGGAGTTCTCCAGGCGTCCGCCCAGTGCCAGCCCGAGCACCACGCCGGCGTTGGCGGCGATCGCGGGAGGCAGGTCCTCGCGCAGGATGACGACGAGCTTGGTGTCCATGGTCATGATTTCCCCGTTCATATGACGTTCCAGCCGTCCAGAAACTAGCCATAAGCACGCGGGTTGGGGGCTGGTTCCGAACACTATTCGCCACGGCTTCTAGGCTGGAGGGCATGGACGAACTAGATTCGGCGATCGTGCGCGAACTCCAGCAGGATGCGCGGCAGACCAACCGCTCCCTCGCCCAGAAACTCGGCGTGGCCCCCTCCACCTGCCTGGAACGGGTCCGGCTGCTGCACCGGCGCGGGGTCGTCCGCGGCTACCACGCCGACATCGACCCGGCCGCGCTCAACAGGCCGGTGGAGGCGTTCGTGTCGGTGCAGCTGCGCCCGCCCAGCCGCCAGGTCATCGAGGGGTTCAAGGCGGCGATGTTCGCCCTGCCAGAGGTGCTGGCGGTCTACGTGGTGGCCGGCGAACAGGACTTCCTCGTGCACGTGTCGGTGCCCTCGCTGGACACTCTGCACAGCTTCCTCATCGACCGGCTCACCCAGCGGCGGGAGGTGACGAGCTTCCGCAGCCAGATCATCTACGACAGCGCCCGCAAGCACGTCGTCGCGCCGCTCGACTGACGCCCTCCGCCGGGAGGCCCGGGCCCGCGCGGTACTCCGCGAGGGCCCGGCCGCCGGCGCGGGCGCCCGCGGTGTCGCCCGCCCCGTCCCCGCGGCACCGCCGTGCGCACGGCCGCACCGTGTCCTGGGGCCGCGCTGGGACGGGCTCCTCCCGGCTCTGCTCAGCAGGAGCTGCTCAGCAGGGACAGGTCGTAGTGGCCGTAGTTCGGGTCGAAGAAGACGTTCGAGTAGTTGATCATGCCCCAGGTGCAGTTGTCGCCAGGGGAGTAGACCATGTTGCCCCAGCGCGTGCCCGAGATGCTGGTGGAGCCGGTGAAGGACTCCTTGTGGGGGCGGTCCCTGTCGTGCACGTCCATCCACAACCCGTCGCGCTGGGACGGCGGGACATTGCCCGGGTAGTTGAGGATGCGGACCCAGTTGGTCTGACAGGAGGGCGACCAGCGCAGTTGGAAGGTCATGCCGTCTCGGGTGGCCTGGGCCGCGGTGGTGGCACCGGCGCTGCATCCGGTGGCCTGGGGGTCGGCGCCGTCGTAGACGTGCGCCGCGCTCACCGCGTCATCGGCCCCGGAGCGCTCCGGGACGGTGGTGTCGGCGGACGCCGGGGCGGCGACGGCGACGAGCAGTGCCAGGAAGGCGGCAGCCGTCAAGGGCAGGCGGCCGAGCGCCGAGAGAGTCGTGGCCATGGGAGTCCATCCGTTCGCTCGCAAATATGGGAACGCTCCCAAAGTAAGCGGGGACCTGTGCTCTCGTCGGCGTGCGAACGGTGGCCGGGAACGGTCAAACAGACGTCGAAATGGGAGCCCCTGCCGCCCTTCCCCTCGAACCATGGAACCCCGAGGCGACCGCAATCCCCTGACCGGCCGGTTCCCCCACCCCTTCCGCGGGCGGCATCGCAACCACACCCTCCACTCCCGGACGAAGGACACCACCCATGGCCGAGAACGGCCAAAAACCGATTGATTTCACTCCATGGTTCAGTTATGCCATCGACGCTACGTTTATTTATTACATTCTTCCGGTTTGTATATTAATGCGAAATCGGTTGCCGAAGGGCAAAAGTGTGAAAGGAGAGTGCTGTGCAACCGGAACGGGTCCGAGGGGTGCCGCCCGGCCCCGTTTCCGCGCACGCCGGACGCGGTCGCCCGTGCCGCCGCTCGACTGACGCCCTCCGACGGGAGGCCCTGCCCGCCCCCGCCCCGGGGCGGACGGCCCCGCGCCCGCCTCGCAACATCCGTCCACCGGACGGGGAACCGGGGCGGGTACCCACCTGTTCGTCTCCGAGTGGGACGAGAACGCCGACCACGCTACCTTTGTGACGCCTGGGAATCACGGGGCGTGTGCGGACGACACGGCCCCGGCCGCCACCGGACACGAGGAACGCATGAGCACGAAGAACAACATCGGCATCGGCCTGGCCCTGGGGCTCTCCCTCGGCGCCGCCTTCGGTCTGGTCATGGACAACCTGGCCCTGGGCATCGGCATCGGCCTGGCCCTCGGCGTCGCTCTCGGCTCGTTCACCGGCGGCGGCGACGAGCCCGAGGACGACGGCGCCGAGAACGAGGACCGGGACGAGGGCGAGGAGACCGACGGCGACACGGACGCCGGGGGCGACGACAAGAAGGACTGACCGACCCGACGTGTCCCCTGCCACACCCCCGCACCGAGGCCACGACCCCCACCTGCGAGAACGTCGGCCTCACCGCCCGCACGGCGCCCGGGTGAGCCGACTGTTTCCCGCGTGTTACGGCCCGACACGTCCAGGCAACGCGGGCTTCCTACCTTCGGTTTCATCGGTATCCGTCGAATCCGCCATCAGCCGTCGAGAAGGAAGGCCCGGTCGTGACGTCTGGCCAGCGCGCCCAGCGCACCGGTAAGAGCTGGATCTCCCGCTGGGACCCCGAGGACGAGGGGTTCTGGAACAGCGAGGGCCGTCCCGTGGCCCGCCGCAACCTGTGGGCCTCCATCGCCTCCGAGCACATCGGGTTCTCCGTGTGGAGCATCTGGTCGGTCCTCGTGCTGTTCATGCTCCCCGAACACGGCTTCTCCACCACACCCGAGCAGAAGTTCCTGCTCCTGTCGGCGGTCACCCTGGTCGGCGCGATCCTGCGCGTGCCCTACACCCTGGCCGTGCCGATCTTCGGCGGCCGCAACTGGACCATCGTCTCCACCGCCCTGCTCCTGATCCCCACGGGCGCGGCGTTCTTCCTCGTCCAGAACCCCGACACGCCCTTCTGGCTGATGCTGGCCCTGGCCGCCACCGCCGGCCTGGGCGGCGGCAACTTCTCCTCCTCCATGGCCAACATCAACTCCTACTTCCCCGAACGGGAGAAGGGGTGGGCGCTGGGCCTGAACGCCGGCGGCGGCAACATCGGGGTCGCCACCGTCCAGCTCGTGGGCCTGGCCGTCATCGCCCTGTTCACCACCTCCGCCGGGCAGCTGGTCCCCCTCTTCTACGCCCCGCTGATCCTCCTCGCCGCCTGGTGGGCGTGGCGGTCCATGAACAACCTGGTCAACGTGCGCAGCGACATCCCCGCGCAGCTCTCGGCCACGCGTGACCGCCACTTCTGGATCATGTCGCTGCTCTACATCGGCACCTTCGGGTCGTTCATCGGCACCGGGTTCGCCTTCGGGCTCCTGCTCCAGGCCCAGTTCGGCCTGGCCCCCGTCCAGTCCGCCGGGATCGCCGTCCTGGGGCCCGTCATCGGCTCCCTCATCCGCCCGGTCGGCGGACGCATGGCCGACTCCCTGGGCGGCGCCCGCGTCACCCTGTGGGTCTTCGCCGCCATGACCGCCTGCGCCGCCGTGCTCGTCCTGGCCGTCCAGGCCTCCCAGCTGGGCCTGTTCATCGGCGCGTTCGCGGTCATGTTCGTCCTGACCGGCCTGGGCAACGGCTCCACCTACAAGATGATCCCGTCCATCTACGCCGCCAAGGCGGAGGACGCCATCGCCGCGGGCGAGCCCCGCGAGGAGGCCCTGGCCCGGACCAAGCGCGTCTCCTCCTCCATGCTCGGACTGATCGGCGCCGTCGGGGCGCTGGGCGGGGTCGCCATCAACGTGACCTTCCGCGAGTCGTTCACCGCCACCGGGTCGACCGCGCCCGCCTTCCTGGCCTTCGGCGCCTTCTACCTGCTGTGCGCGCTGGTCACCTGGGCCGTCTACCTGCGCAAGCCCGCCCGCACCCCCGAGGGCGCCCGGGCCGCCGGAACCGCCGCACCGGCGGCCGACGCGGCGGAGACCACCACGCGATGACCACCACCCACTGCCCCTACTGCGCGCTGCAGTGCGCCATGCGCCTGGAGCCCGGGCCGGACGGGCGCCTGGCCGCCCGCCCGGCCCCCTTCCCCACCAACCGTGGCGGACTGTGCCGCAAGGGGTGGACCTCCGCCGAGGTCCTCACCGTCCCCGACCGCCTCACCCGCCCCCTGATGCGCAAGGACCGCGACTCGGACCTGGTGGAGACGGACTGGGACACCGCCCTGGACCACGTGGCCGAGCGCCTGCTGGCCCTGGCCGCCGAGTCCGGACCCGACACCGTCTCGGTGTTCGGCAGCGGCGGGCTCACCAACGAGAAGTCCTACACCCTGGGCAAGTTCGCGCGCCTGGCCCTGGGCACCTCCCAGATCGACTACAACGGCCGGTTCTGCATGTCCTCGGCCGCGGCCGGGGGCATGCGGGCCTTCGGCCTGGACCGGGGGATGCCCTTCCCCCTCTCCGACGTCGGCGGGGCCGAGGCGGTCCTGCTGGCCGGGGCCAACCCCGCCGAGACCATGCCGCCGATGATGGGCCACCTGTCCGCGCCCGCCCTCCTGGTCGTCGACCCGCGCCGCTCGGCCACCGCCCAGGTCGCCCTCGACAACGGCGGCCTGCACCTGGCTCCCCGCCCCGGCACCGACCTCGCCCTGGCCCTGGGCCTGCTCCACGCCGTCCGCGTCGGGGGATGGGTGGACGAGGAGTTCGTCGCCTCCCGCACCACCGGCTTCGAGGCCGCCTGGGAGCACGCCGCCGCATGGTGGCCCGAGCACACCGAACAGGTCACCGGCGTGCCCGCCGCGCACATCCGGGCCGCCGCCGACCTGCTCGGCGCCGCCGCGCGCAACCGCTCCGCCTACGTCCTGACCGGGCGCGGCACCGAGCAGCACGCCAAGGGCACCGACACCGTCTCGGCGTGGATCAACCTCTCCCTCGCCCTGGGCCTGCCCGGCCGCGCCGGCTCCGGCTACGGGTGCATCACCGGGCAGGGCAACGGCCAGGGCGGGCGCGAGCACGGCCAGAAGGCCGACCAGCTCCCCGGCTACCGCCGGATCGACGATCCCGCCGCCCGCGCCCACGTCGCCGGGGTGTGGGGCGTGGAACCCGACACCCTGCCCGGGCCGGGCCGATCCGCCTTCGAGCTCCTGGACGCCCTGGGCACCGCCGGGGGGCCGCGCGCCATGCTGCTGTTCGGCTCCAACCCGGCGGTCTCCGCCCCCGACAGCGGCCGCGTACGCTCCCGCCTGGCCTCCCTGGACCTCCTGGTCACCGCCGACTTCGTCCTGTCGGAGACCGCCGCGATGTCCGACGTCGTCCTGCCCGTCGCCCAGTGGGCGGAGGAGTCGGGGACCATGACCAACCTGGAGGGGCGCGTCCTGCGCCGCAACCGGGCCGCCGAGCCGCCCCCCGGGGTGCGCACCGACCTCCAGGTGCTCTCCGACCTGGCCGTGCGGCTGGGCCAGCCCCCCGAGCGCTTCGCCACCGACCCCGACACCGTCCTGGCCGAGCTGGGCCGCGCCTCCGCGGGGGGCGCCGCCGACTACTCCGGGGTCACCCCCGCACGGCTCGACTCCGGCGAGGCCCTGTACTGGCCGGTGCGCGCGGACGCCGCGCCCACGCCCCGCCTGTTCCTGGACTCCTTCGCCCACCCCGACGGCCGCGCCCGGTTCCACGCGGTGTCCCACCGGCCCCCGGCCGAGGCCACCGACGCCGACTACCCGCTGGTCGCCACGACGGGGCGGCTCATGGGCCACTACCAGTCCGGCGCCCAGACCCGCCGCGTCCCCGAACTGGGGCGGGCCGAGCCGGAGGCGTACGTGGAGGTGCACCCGGACACGGCCGCCCGCGCCGGACTGGCCGCGGGGGACTGGGCCCGCGTCACCTCCCGGCGCGGCCGCACCCGTGCCAGGGTGCGCCTGTCGCCCACCGCGCGCCTGGACACCGTGTTCCTGCCCTTCCACTTCGCCGGGGACCAGTCCGCGAACAACCTCACCAACCCGGCCCTGGACCCCACCAGCCGCATGCCCGAGTTCAAGGTCAGCGCCGTGCGCCTGGAACCCGAGCCCTGATCCCGTCCGCCGCGGGCGCCGCCGCCCGCACCGCACCCGTCCACCCGGCCGACGCAGCCCGGGAGCGCACACCCCACACCAGGAGGCAGAAGTTGAGCACCGTGCAGGGCGCGTCCCCGCGTCAGATCGTGGTCGTCGGCAACGGCATGGTCGGAGCCCGCTTCGCCGAGGAGGTGGCGCGCCTGGACCCCAAGGGCGAGCGCGTCCACGTGAGCGTGGTCGGCACCGAGCCCCACGCCGCCTACAACCGGGTCCTGCTGTCGGGGATCGTCGCGGGCGACTACAGCGCCGACCAGATCCGGCTCCCCGTCCCCGACACCCCGGGGGTGACCGTGCGCACCGGCGTCACGGCCACCGCCCTGGACACCGAGCGGCGCACCGTCGCCCTGGACGACGGCAGCCACCTGGCCTACGACGAACTGGTCCTGGCCACCGGCGCGCGCGCCGCCTTCCCGCCGATCACCGGGGCGACCGCGCCGGACGGGGCGCCGGGGGAGGGGGTGACCGCCCTGCGCGACCTGGCCGACTGCCACCGCCTGCTGGCCCTGGCCCGGCCCGGCGCGCCCGTGGTGGTGCTGGGCGGCGGGGTCCTGGGCCTGGAGGCCGCGCGCGGCCTGGTGGGACGCGGCGCCCGGGTGTCGGTGGTGGAGTCCTCCCCCTGGATCATGCGCCGCCAGATCGACCAGCCCGCCGCCCGGATCCTGGCCGACCGCTACTCCGCCCTGGGCGTGGCCGTGCACTCCTGGCGGGTGGCCTCCCGGTGGATCCCGGGCACCGGCCTGGAACTGGACGACGGCCGGATCCTGCCCGGCGACGCCCTGGTGGTCACCGCCGGGGTGCGCGGCAACACCGAACTGGCCGCGGACGCGGGGATCGGGGTCGAGCACGGCATCCTGGTGGACGACGCCCTGTCCACCTCCGACGCCCGCGTGCACGCCATCGGCGACTGCGCCCAGCACCCGGGCGGCGGCGCGGGCCTGGTCCAGCCCGGCTGGGAGCAGGCGGGCGTCCTGGCCCGGCGGCTCACCGGAACGGCGCCGAACGCCCTCTACACCGGGGCCCGGCCGCTGACCCGGCTCAAGGCCGAGGGCATCGAGCTGACCGCGTTCGGCAGGGTGCACGAGTCCGACGACGCCGAAGGGCTGGAGACGGTCACCATCAGCGACCCCTACGGCGGGCGCTACGCCAAGCTGTCGGTGTGCGAGGAGAAGGTGGTGGGCGCGGTGCTCCTGGGGTTCCCCGAGGCCGCGGCGACGCTGTCCCAGCTCTTCGACACCGGCGCCCCGGTGCCCGCCGACCGGCTGGCCCTGCTGCAGGGGCTGCCGACCGCCGCCCCCGAGGGGCAGGGCGCGGTCGCGGAGGCGCCGGTGTGCCGCTGCAACGCGGTCACCCGCACCGACATCGAGCAGGCCTGGCTGGACGGGGCGCGCACCCGCGAGGCCATCGCCGAGACCACGCGGGCCACCACCGGGTGCGGCGGGTGCGTGCGCGACGTCAACGCGCTGCTGTCGGGGATGGGCGCCCAGGCCCCCGCCCCGGTCGCCTGACCCCGGGGCCGGGAGCCCCGGCCGGCGGGGCTGCGTCCGCCGGTCCGAACCGGTCCCCGAAGCACCGGAGCCGCCCGGTCGGCCTCAGCCCGGTACGTCCATGCGCTGCGTGCCGACCACCGACAGCAGGCGCAGCGCCTCCTCCGCCGGGGAGCCGGGGTCGGCCGTGTAGATCACGACCCGCTGGTCCCGGTCGGCGATGTCCAGGACGTCGCAGTTGAGGGTGAGGGCGCCCAGCAGCGGGTGCCGGAGGGTCTTGCGCAGGCCGGGACCGGTGCGCACGTCGTGGTCGGCCCAGAGCCGGGCGAACTCCGCGCTGCCGGAGAGGAGGTCGCCCACCAGCGCGGCCACCTCGGGGTCGTCGGGGTAGCGGGCGGCGGCCGCCCTCAGGTGCCCGGCCGCGGCGCGCGCGAACGCCTCCGCCTCGGCGGGGTCGTGCAGCCGCGTGTCCGAGCGCGGTGCGAGGAAGGCGTGGCGCACGAGGTTGCGCTCGTGCCGGGGCAGTGCGGAGAAGTCTCCCAGGAGGGCGGCCGCCAGGTCGTTCCAGGCGATCACCTCGTAGGTCGCGGACAGCACGATTGCCGCGGCCTGCGGCAGGCGCCCCAGCAGGTCGAGAATGCTCTGCCGCACCTCGCGCGAGGGGCCGACCGGCGGCCCGGGCGGCGCGCCGGCGAGGTGGTGCAGGTGGTCCCGTTCGGCGTCCGACAGGCGCAGGGCCCGGGCGAGGCCCGAGAGCACCTCGCCCGAGGGGCGCGGACCGCGGGCCTGCTCCAGCCGCGTGTAGTACTCGGTCGAGATGTACGCCAGCTGCGCCACCTCCTCGCGACGCAGTCCCGGCGTGCGGCGGCGCGGCCCGGCGGGCAGCCCCACGTCGGCAGGGGCGATGCGCTCACGCCTGCCGCGCAGGAATCCTGCCAGCTCTCTTCTGTCCACGCCCCCAGTGTGCACGCCGGCCGGGGGCGGTAGCCAGGTACCGCCGGTGCCTGGATCGGCCGCACGGTCCGCGCCAGGCTCACCTCCATGAACACTGCACAGACCACCGACACCCCCGCCCACGCCGCCACGGGCCTCCTGGCCGGCAAGGTCGCCCTCGTCACCGGGGCCGGACGCGGCATCGGCGCCGCCGCGGCCCGCCTGTTCGCCCGGGAGGGCGCCAGGTTGCTGCTCGCGGCCCGGACCGAAGAACAGCTGAAGGCGGTGACCGAGGAGATCAGGGCCGCGGGCGGAACCGCCGACCACGCGGTGTGCGACCTGGCCGACGGCGACAGCATCCGCGGCGCCGTCGACCGCGCCGTGGCCCTGTACGGCCGCCTCGACGTCGCCTTCAACAACGGCGCGACCGCCGTGCCGCCCGGCCCGATGGACCAGGCGACCGAGGCCGACTTCGACCACGTCTACGCCGTGAACCTCAGGGGCCCCTGGACGGCCATGGTCGCCCAGGTGGCCGCCATCCGGGCCACCTCCGGCACCGGCGCCATCGTCAACACCTCCTCCGTCGGCAGCCTGAGGGGCAACCCCGCGCTGCCCTCCTACGGTGCGGCGAAGCGGGCGCTCAACAGCCTCACCGAATCGGCGGCGGCCACCTACGGGCCGGAGGGCATCCGCGTCAACGCCATCGCCCCCGGCACCACGCTGACCGACATGATGCGCGGCTGGGACGAGAGGTCGCCGGGCATCATCGACCACCTCAACGCCCGCACCCCGCTGCGCCGCGCGGCCGACCCCGATGAGATCGCCCAGGCGGCCGCCTGGCTCCTCAGCGACCGCGCCTCCTACGTGACGGGGGCGGTCCTGCCCGTGGACGGCGGCATGCAGACGGTGTGATCGGGGACGTCCGGGCGGCAGGAGGGGGCCTCCGGCGTCCGCGCCGCCGACGGGCGGCACGGACGCCGGCACCCCGCAGGGTCCGGCGCGACGACGCGCCGCGTCGCCCGTGTCCCGGGCCCGGCCCGGGACACGGCCGCAGGGAGCCACCTCGTTACGGCGCCGGAACGAGTGGGCCCGTCGCCCCCCCCGGCCGCGCCCGGGCCGCCCGCGCGCGGGCGGGGGCTCGCGCGGGCC
>NZ_JBEXSY010000062.1:0-39030 GCF_040613895.1 Nocardiopsis sp. NPDC006198
GTGGGGCCGTTGTCGGTGACGTGGAGTTCGAGGTGGCGGCGGGTGCGGTGGATCTCGATGCGCACGGTGCCGCCGGGCAGGCCGGAGGCGGTGTGTCGTAGGGCGTTGGTGGTCAGTTCGGTGACGGTCAGGGCCAGGGGGTCGGTCAGGCCGGGGCGGGAGCGGGTGGCGTGGGCGGCCCATTGGCGGGCGGCCTTGACGTGGCTGGGGTGGGGGCCGATGAGGATGCCCGATGTCGTGGGGGTTCCGCACAGGCGACGTGGAAGCGCGGGG
The DNA here is from genome assembly GCF_040613895.1 of Nocardiopsis sp. NPDC006198. Taxonomy (NCBI): domain Bacteria; kingdom Bacillati; phylum Actinomycetota; class Actinomycetes; order Streptosporangiales; family Nocardiopsidaceae; genus Nocardiopsis; species Nocardiopsis sp. NPDC006198. Next base: position 274 of record NZ_JBEXSY010000062.1, read on the forward strand.
GGAGGGGCGGTAGGCTGCATTTGTTGCACCTCGGGGCTTTCGGGGTGGGACATCAGCTCCGGCGACCGCTCTCTCACTTCGGCCGCCGGAGCTTTTCTGTTTCAAAAGGTTGGTTTTCGCGTCAATTGGGAGGAAGGCGAGCAATGTCTCTCCCCTTCGGCGAAGAGGGGGCTGGCGGGAGTGGAAAATGATGCCGATCTCCGGTTCGCAAGCAACCGCCGGTTCTGTTCTGACTATGCCCAGTCCCAGCTCAGAGGGCTACCAATACAACTGAAGAGGGGTGACTACTCAGAACCTGTTGCGAAAATGAGCTGCGTGTAGTTTCCTTGACCCATGGCTGACAAGATCCACCAGGAGTGGAAACCGTTTGGTGTCAGGGTTCGGGAGCTTCGCCGTCAGGCTGGGGTTTCACAGGCCGAACTCGGCCTGCGCTTGAAACTAACCGGTGGGATGGTCGGCCACCTGGAGCGGGCGACGCGTATCCCCAATAGGGATCATGTGCGCACAATGGATACGGAGTTCGCTACAGATGGTGAGTTGGATGCCTTGTGGCTGGAGGTTGTCCAGGGAAAGTCGGTATTGCCCTGGTTCAGGGATGCCCTGGAGATGGAGCGCAGGGCGGAATCCATCTCGGAGTACCACCCGATTCTCATCCCCGGTCTGCTGCAAACCCGCAGCTATGCCCGTGTGCTCATCACGGCAAGGCAGTTGCGGAAGACCGCCGAGGAGATCGAGGAGGTGGTGGAGCTCCGAGCGAACCGGCTTCCGACGATTCGGCCATCCCGGCCCGCTCTGTGGTTCGTGGTGGAGCAGAGTGTGGTCAACCGTGTTATCGGTAGTGAGGAGGTCATGCGAGAGCAGCTCCAGCACATCATCACGTTGGCCGAAGAGGACACGATCCGTTTTCAGATCATCCCCGACGATGTGCGCCACCACTGCGGACTGTGTTCCCCGTTCCGGTTGATGAGCATGCAGAACGGCCGGAAGGCGGTGCGGATGGAGCATACTCTTGGTGGAACCAGCTTCGATCGGGCACCTGAAATCGAGGGGATGTCCGACCTGTTCGGTGCACTTCAAGCCGAAGCGCTGTCTCCGCGACGATCCCTCGAAGTCCTCCATGCGACGATGAAAGGTCTGTGATGAGCACCGCCGACAACTGGTCCTGGCACAAGTCCAGCCACAGTGATGGAGGGGGTGGGGACTGCGTGGAGGTCGCGGAAGGACCTACCACTCATGTTCGTGACACCCAGAACCGGAACTTGGGTCACTTGTCGACCGAAGCTTCGGAGTGGACGGCGCTACTGGCTGCGGTGCGCGCAAAGTAGCGGAGTAGTGAGCTGGCCCTGCCCGGACAGACGGGTGGGGCCTGCTGCATGTCCGGGGTCGAGGAAGCTCTCACGGGCCGACCGTTTCGCGGCGAGCTCTGCCGAGCACAGGTTCAGGGAGACGCTTTCTGACGAGTAAGACCCGGACATGCTGAGAGAGGCCCTTGAAGATGTCGGAGAAGTGGCACAGGTCCAGCTACAGCGATGGTGGCGGTGGCCACTGCGTGGAGGTCAGTGAAGGAGCAACCACTCTGGTGCGCGACACCCGGAACCGGGAGCTGGGGCACCTCGACGTCCCTGCTTCCGAGTGGACCGCGCTGCTGAACACGGTGCGCGGCTAGTAGTACCACCCTCACACACGCGAAGAATCGCCTCCTGCCATCTGCCTGGGCAGGGGGCGGTTCCCATGTTTGGGAGATCGGTTCACCCATGGGAGGGTGCACCGCCACGGACGAGCGTCCTTCGACATGCTCGGCACAACCCCTCCGGCCGATGACCACGGACAATGGCGGATCGGCCTTCCCCGGGGGAACGCGGACAACCTCCGATGTCGCCCACACCCGCGCCACTCGTGAGAAGATGAGACACACCGCCCACCAGGAGGAATCGATGGGTCGCCATTTCTCCCGATCTCCTGTCGCGCCTCTGGTCACCGGCTGGACCTGCACGTACGGCAATCACCTGCACCGCCCCGGGGCTTCGATCCTCGAAAGCCCTTTCTGCGAGGGCTGATGAAAACCCTTGCCCCTTTCGGGGGAAATGTCCGAATGCCCGGAAGGTAACTTCCGGCGGCTGTCTGACAGAAGAAAGGCCCGCCTGTGAGCCCCCACCCCCCCACTCCCGCCGAAATACCTCTCCCGATCGACGAACCCTCCACCCCTTCCGCGCCGATCCGCGTCATGGTCGTGGACGACCACGCGCTGTTCCGCCGCGGTCTTGTCTCGGTCCTGGACGAGGAGGAGGACATCAACGTCGTCGGTGAGGCCGGACGGGGGTCGGAGGCCGTCCGGCTCGCCGCGGGGGTACGCCCCGACGTCGTCCTGATGGACGTGTGGATGCCCGGTTCCAACGGCATCGACGCCTGCTCACAGATCCGGCAGGCCGCCCCGAGGACCAAGTTCATCATGCTCACCATGAGCGACGAGAACTCGGACCTGTTCGACGCCCTCAAGGCCGGCGCCACCGGGTACCTCCTCAAGGAGATCGCGGTCACCGACATCGCGCGCGCCGTGCGCGCCATCGCGGACGGCCAGTCGTTCATCAACCCGCGGATGGCCAACAAGCTCATCGGGGAGTTCGCGGAGCTGGCCAAGCAGGAGGCCACCCCGCCGTCCGCCCCCGCCATCCCCGACCTGACCCCGCGCGAGACCGAGGTCCTCAAGCTGCTCGCCCGGTCGCTCAACAACCGTGAGATCGGGGAACGGCTGTTCATCACCGAGAACACGGTGAAGAACCACGTGCGCAACATCCTGGAGAAGCTGCAGGTGCACTCCCGCACCGAGGCCGCCATCTACGCGGTGCGCGCCGAGTACGTCAGCTAGGGTTCCGGAGCCGACCGCCCCGACCGGCCGGCGCCCGAGGTCGCCGAGGCGCTGGAGTCGGCCCGTACCTGCTAGGCGGGGTCGGACTCCGTCGTGGTTCCGATCCAGCGCAGGTAGTCCGGGGAGCCCGCCACGATCGCGGTCGCGACGACCTCGGGGTTGGTCCACGGGTGGTGTTCGACCAGGTGCGCCTCGATCTGCGGGTACCGGTCCGCGCGCGCCTTCAGCAGGAGCTGCCACTCCTGCCCGGTGCCGAACTCGCCCAGGTGCCAGAACACCGACGTGACGGGTCCGACGATCTGCGCGCCGGCCGCGAGCTTGGCCGTTACGAGGGATTTCGCCAGGTCCACCGCCTGCTCGCGGGTCTCGGTCGCCGTGGACACCTGGACGTAGCCGGTCATGGAGGGGTCCGTTCCGTCGCGGGGATTATCCGGCCAGTTTAGAGTTCATCTCCCTTGTCGAATCGGCGGTAGCAGATCAGTGTGCGGGCGAAGGCGCGGAAGCGGTCGTCCCTGTGTTCGTGCAGGTGGCGCGGGAAACGGCATCCGGCCGACCTCGGACGGTTCGCGGTGACGAACGCTAATGTCACGCCCTGTTCCTAAACTGCCGGCATGCACATATCCGAAGCAGAAATGGCCGATTCGGGCGCCGGTGCGGACAGCTCGCCCCGGGAGGCGGCAGCGGTGCGGGACTGCCTCGCGCCGCTGCGGGTGTCGGAGGTCTTCGAGCCGGTGGCCGAGCACGTACTGTGCGGTACCGGTCCGGAGGTCCTGGCGGCGCTGCGCGAGCGGCCGACCGGCGCCGACATGGTCGCCAAGCCGGACGTCACCTGGTCGGCCGCGCGGGTGAGGGCCGTCACCGACCTGCATCCCGGCTGGTCGCCGCAGGACGCCGAGGCCGCACGGCTCACGGTCTACCGGACCGCGCAGGCCGACGTCCTCGCCCGGTTCGGGCAGGTGCTGCACGCCGCCGCCGACAGGACCCCGGCCTCCGGGGAACCGTCGTGGCTCCTCGTGCTGGCCGACGACGTGACCCGTGCGTACGGCGCCGCCGGGGCCGACGCAGAGGACGTCCAGCGGCGGTGGGACCCCCGCTTCCTCACCGAGGTCGCCCGGGCCGGCGACGCCCCCGGCCGGACCCCCGTGCACGCCACCCTGTCGGCGCTGCTGTACGCGGACTCACGCCATTGGGCGCACCGTCGGCACCAGCTTCTGGAGAGTGACGCAGGCATCGCGTTCCTCGCCCGGTACGCCGACGAGCTCGCGGACGTCGCCACCGGGCTCGAGGACTACAACCGCAGGTATGTGGCGCGCCTGTGCGAGCACAGTCCGGAAGCGCATGCCGCACTCGCCGCCGAGCTGGCGGTCGACGCCGACGCGGGCGTCCGCGCGGAGGCGCTGGCCACGCTCTCCCGGCTCGACGGGGCCCGGCAGGTGGACCTGTTGCGACAGCACCTGCGGACCGCGTCGCCGGACCGCCTGCCGGATGCCCTGGCCCGCCTGGCCGACCTCGACGGCGGTGTCGTGGCGATCGAGGATGCCCTGGCCGAAGGCGGCGCAGGGCCGGAGGACCCGGAACGCGAGCGGCTGCTGCGCCGTGCCGTCTTCCGGGTACGGGTGCTGAGAGCGGCGGAGGCCGTCGTGCCCGTGCCGCCCGTCGCCGCGCCCCAGGACGCCGGCCTCGCGGAGGACCTGCGGGCCCTGGGAACCGGCCGATCCGGCGGAGACCCTTCCTGGCACGGTGTCGAGGGGCGGCTGGCGCTGATGCCCGACGTCCGCGCCCTTCGGGACGCGTACCGCGCCGCCGGGAGGTCCGACGCGGACCGGCGGACCGCCGCGCTCCTGGTCACCCGCACGGACCACGCCCGCCGAAAGATCGGCGCCTTCCTGACACCTGAGGATGCCGAGCGCTGGTGGCCCCTCTTCGCCGAGCGCCTCGACCTCGCGGACGAGTACCTCGACGGCGGCGACGGGAAGCGGCATCCTGACCAGTCCGCCGTCGACACGACGACGATGATCCTGACGATCCTCGAACGGTTCCCCGCGGCCCCCGAGGCCCTGGTCCCGCGCCTGACCTCGCTCGCGCTCGGTGCGAACCGCCACCGCCTGCCGGCCCGGCGGGTGCTCGGCGACCACCCGGGCGCACGGGCAGCGGCGACGGCCGCGCTGTCGGACGCCGACGCGGAGACCCGCTCGTCCGCCGCGGAGTGGCTCGCGGGGCTGGGCGAGCCGGGAGTGGTGGCGCCGGAGCCCGGCTGGGAGTTCGGCGCAGGGGTGCTGTCCCCGGCGGTGAGGGCCCTGCCCGCGTCGACGCTGTGGTGGCTGGACCGGTTCCGGGAGCAGGCGCTGGACAAGGGGGTTCCGGCGGACGACGTGGACCGGTGGCTCGGGCTGGCCCGCCCGAAGCTGCGGACGGCGCGCGACGGCTCCGGCCCGGCCGTCGGCCGGCTCGGCGGTCCGCTGATGCTCCCGCCGGACGTGCCCACCCCGGCCACGGTGTGGGGCCCTGACAACTCCTACGAGTACCAGCTCATCGCGACGCTCGACCTGGCGGCGATCCCGCCGGGCGCCACCGACCTCCCGCTCCCGCCCGACGGGCACGTGCTCCTGTTCGCGAACATCGATCTGGAGGAGGTCCTCCTGCCGGGCGGTGCCGTGTACGTCCCGCCGGGGACGCCGGTCGAGGAACGGGAGGTCTCGCTCGACTACGAGCCCTACGGGTACGACTCCCCCGAGGACCTGGACGACGAGTTGCGGCGCACCGGCGACCTGCGGCTGACCCCCGGCGTGGGACTGCCCTCCTGCCCTGTCGGGGACGACGCCCTCGCCCTGCACCCCCACGCGGAGACGCTGCAGGAGGTCTGGTCCGAGCAGTCCGACGAGGGGGGCAAGTGGCAGCTCGGCGGCTACGCCGCGGACTTCGACGGCTACGGGGACCCGGTGCCCGCCTCGGCGTACGCGGAGGAGGGCGGGCAGGGGCCCGGTCCCGAGGACTGGGTCCTGCTCGCGCAGTGGGTCGGGGTCCCGATGGGGATCCTGTACTGGACCATCCCCCGCCAGGACCTCGAGGCGCGCCGCTTCGACCGCGTCGTCGTGCAGATGTACGCCAACCCCTGACCGGCCCGTTTCCTGGGCGCGCGGCCCACTGCGTACGGGTGGGCCGCGCTCGGTGCCACGACCGGTGCGCCCGTGGCCGCGCGCCGGTCGGGGACGCCTCCGGCGCACCCGCCCCGGTTCAGGCACCGGGCAGCGGGCGCCGGGGGAAGGCCACCCCCGTCAGGGTTTCGGAGACCTCCCACAGGCGTCGCGCGACCTCGGTGTCCCGCGCCCTCGCCGAGCGGCCGACCAGCTCCGGTGCGCCGCGCCCCTCCAGGAACCCGCCCGGCCCCGCGTAGCTGTCGCCCGGGACCTCCGCCACGGCCGCGTACAGCGTCGGCAGGGCCCCGCCCTCGTCGCTCTGCGTCAGGAAGCGGACCACGGCCTGCTCCACGAGGTGGCGCACACGCCGCCGCGGGTCGGTCTTCAACAGGTTCGTGGCCGCCATGCCGGGGTGTGCTGCGGTGGCTGTCACCGGGGAGCCGGCCCGGGTGAGCAGCCGCTGGAGTTCCGAGGTGAACAGGAGGTTGGCCAGTTTGGACTGCGCGTACGCGGCCATCGCCCGGTACGGCTTGCGCTCCCAGTTGAGGTCCTCGAAGTCGATCGCGCCCGCCTTGTGGCCGTTGGACGAGATCGTGACGACCCGGCCCCGCAGGCGCGGCAGCAGCAGGTTCGTGAGCGCGAAGTGCCCGAGGTGGTTGGTCCCGAACTGCAGCTCGAAGCCGTCGGCGGTGCGTGTGAGCGGAGGGAACATCACCCCCGCGTTGTTGACCAGCACGTCGACGGGCTCGGTGAGGTCCTCGGCGAAGGAGCGGACCGAGGCGAGGTCGGCGAGGTCGAGCCGCCGGACCTCGACGTCGCCCGTCATCGCGTCGGCGGCGTCGCGCCCCTTGGTGACGGTGCGCACGGCGAGCACCACGCGTGCGCCCCTGGCCGCGAGGAGGCGGGCGGCTGCCCGGCCGATGCCGCTGTTCGCGCCGGTGACCACGACCGTGCGCCCCGCCATGGAAGGGATGTCCGAAGCAGAGAATGTTGTCATGGGCTACAAAGTAGTCAGCGAAAACAAAGTAGTCAACGAAAACATGGCCTGCTAGACTCGGGTCCCATGTCAGACCCCAACGAAGAGCGGCCCTACCACCACGGAAACCTCCGGGCCGTCCTGCTCGACGCGGCCGAGCGCTGCCTCCGGGAGCGCGGCGCGGACCAGCTGTCGCTGCGCGACCTCGCCCGGGAGGTGGGCGTCAGCCACGCCGCGCCGCGCAGGCACTTCTCCGACCGGCAGGCGCTGCTGGACGCGCTCGCCGAATCCGGGTTCGCCCAGCTGGACACGGCGCTGCGCACCGCGCTGGCGGGCGCGGGGGAGGACTTCCCGGCGCGCGTGCGGGTCGCGATGACGGCCTACACCCGCTTCGCGACCGAGAACGCCGCGCTCCTGGAACTGATGTACTCCAGCAAGCACCGGCCGGGGGCGACGCGGATCATCGAGGCGGCCGAGGCGCCGTTCGGCCTGATGGCCGACCTGATCGAGCAGGGGCAGGACGAGGGGGCGCTTCGGGCGGGCGACCCCGAGCGGATCGGGCTCGTCCTGTTCGCGACCCTCCAGGGCATCGCCTCGATCATCAACGGCAACTTCGTCGGACCGGACATGCTCGACGCACTCGTGGAGACCGCCGTCGAGCAGTTCCTCTCCGGGAACCGCCCGGTGGAGTGAGACGATCACCCGAAGCGACCACGCGGTCTCCCACGGTGCGCAAGCATGGAGTGGCACGTCAGCCGCACCGATGAGGAGAACCCTGTGTCCCAGCTGCCCGAGAACCTGCGCTACACCGACGACCACCTCTGGGTGCGCGTGGACGGAGACATCGTGACGACCGGCCTGACCGCCCACGGGCAGGAGCTGCTCAGCGAGATCGTCCTCGTGGAGCTCCCCGAGGTCGGGGACGAGGTACAGGTCGGCGGCACGGCCGGGGGAGTGGAGTCGGTCAAGGCCTACAACGACCTCTACGCCTCCGTGGCGGGCGAGGTCGTCGCGGTGAACGAGGCGCTCGTCGAGGAGCCCGGTCTGGTCAACGAGGACCCCTACGGGGACGGATGGATCTACAGGCTCAGGCCCTCCGACCCCGGAGCGGTCGACGAACTGCTGGACGCTGCGGTCTACCGGGCGACCATCGACCAGTGACCCGCACCCGGCGGCCGACCGGGTCGGCCGCCGAACGCGGTGCCGTGCCGTGGTTCGGCGCGAGGACGACGAGGAGGCGCATGCCCCGCGCACGGAGCTCGCCGGTCACCTGCCGGAGCCCGCTAGGCCGCCGGTCCACGGCGTGAAGTGAGCCGGATCCGCCGCACCGGCGGGGGAGTGCCGGTGCTCAGAGGTGCGGTGTCCGGGCCGTGCGTGCAGGGGGCGGCGGATCAGTACTCAGTCGAGCTCCTCCGCGTACACCACACCCCCGCCGAACAGGCCGGCCTCACGCAACCGGTTCTGAGCCTCCCGGGCCATGTGCGGGCCCAGGTCCTCGTCCTCCGACAGGCCGTGGTCGGCGCGGAAGGCCGCTTCCAGCTCGGGGGTCATGGCCGGGTGGACGTCGAACTCGTGGATGGTCATGGTGTCAGCCTAGACCGGGGAAGCCCGCCGAGCGCTCAGGCGCCGGTCCCCCGTCAGTCCTTCCGCCGTCACCGCCTTGGCCTCCGTCGTCGGACGAAGGCCGGGGGCGGTCCGGTTCGGGCGGGGTGTGCCATGATCTGAGCTTCCGGCGGCGGCTCCGGCGTCGGTTGATCCACTTCCTCTCCTCTGTTGTCGGGGGTGGGCCGTTCGTGCTGTGGCGCGGGCGGCCCGCCGTCGTTTCGCGCCGAGGGGCAGGTCTGCGACTACGACGAGTGCCCGAGGGCCTCGACCTGCCAGAGGGACTGACACCGCACCGAACCAGCATGAGAACAACTTCTCGGTTCGCCGCATCACAGCTGAGGACAACCGGTAATCCGGCCGTTTCCTACGGTGTTTCTATAACACCCCACGGGTCATGGATCCTGACATGTACTATGTCTTCCTTGCGGTTCTGCTGGGAATTCGGGCGACCGTGACGCTTGGCAATCCGGGCCACCCACACAAGACCGTGGGTCGCTCCCTGGAAACGGCAGAGGGGTCCGCGTGTTGATCAAGGAACGCAGATTCCGCATCAACGTTTCCTACAGAATGTTCCAGATCGCGGGCATCACATCCTACGAGCACGTGGGCGGGGACACGGACCTGGTCTGCCGGGGGCCGTCCGGCGGCGTCTTACCTGTGGATTCCCTCGGGAACGACTTCGCCCCCACGGTGCTCATGCAGCTCTGGGACGGAACCCCCGCGCCCGTCGACAACCACCCCGATCACGCCGTCTACCGGGTCGAGGTCACAGGGCAGGTGCACCTGGTGGCTTTGATGGTGGGCCTGTCTCCCGACGGCCCCTTTCCGGTCCCCCACGGGGCGTGGACGGTGCACCTGTGGCGGGACGGAAGCAGGGCGCACCTGTCATCGGAGGGCGCGTTGCTCCCCGGCGATGACGACGAGTACACCTACACCGGCGACGACTTTCCCGGGGAGGCCGTGGAGTCGTGGGTGGTGCAGTTCTGCCCCGCCGGCGGTGAGCAGCAGTTGCTGTCGGGATAAGTCCCATGCGCCCGGTCCCACCCGCGTCATGTCAGTGAACGGCCCGGCCGAATGAGCCTGTGGAAGACAGTGGAATTTCCTGGCCCCCGCCGGTCAGATGACCGTACTCGGCGTTCGTGCCTCCATGGAAAAGGACTTCCCCGTCACGTGTTCAACGGGCGACCCTGTAGACATGGCCTAGGGAAAATGGCCACTTCGTGGTCCTTCGGCCGCCGGTGAACGGCGCCCATGCCTTTCCGTTCACCGGGGTCGGCCGGGTGGCCGGGCTGGTCCGCGAACTCCTGGCGGACGGGGACCGAGGCCGGGGCAGGGTGCCCTGTCCCGGCCTCCCACGACCTCAGGACGCCCCGGATCCTCCCGGGTCGGAGTCCTCGGACAGCAGCTCGGTCGACTCCTCGTCCAGCCGCAGGTGGTTGACGGCCATCAGGTCGGTGAGTTGGTCGGTGTTGCGCGCGCTGGCCAGGACCGACGCCACGGCCGGCCGGTCCGACAGCCACGACAGCGCGACCGAGGCCGGGGAGACGCCGTTGCGGGCCGCGACCGCGTCCAGGGCCCCCAGGACCAGCTCGGCGCGCGGGTCGTCCAGGTAGGCGCGGGCCGTGCCCGCGCGCGGGCTGTCGACCTCCGCACCGCCCCGCCGGTACTTGCCGGTGAGGAACCCGCGGGCCAGGCCGAAGTAGGGCAGCAGGGACAGGCCGCGCTCCAGGGCCAGGGGCACCAGGTCCTCCTCGACCCCGCGCTCCATCAGGTTGTAGTGGGGCTGCACGCACACCGGGGCGTGGAGCCCTTGGTCGGCGCAGATGTCCAGCCACTCGCGGATGCGCCCGGGGCTGTGGTTGGACAGGCCGATGTACCGGATCCGGCCGTCGTCCACCAGCTCGGAGAACGCCCGGGCGCTCTCCGCGAGCGGGGTCCCGGGGTCGTCGTGGTGCGCGTAGTAGAGGTCGATCACCTCCACGCCGAGCCGGGCCCGCGAGGCGTCCACGGCGGCGTGGACGTTGGCGGCGGACAGGCCCGGGAACTCCGGGTGCCCGCTGACCTTGGTCGCGAGGACCAGGCCCTCGGGGCGGCCGCGCGCCGCCAGCCAGCGGCCGATGACCGTCTCGGACTCTCCTCCGCTGTTCCCCTCGACCCAGGCGGAGTAGGAGTCGGCGGTGTCGACGAAGTTGCCGCCCCCGGCGACGAACGTGTCGAGGACCTTGAAGGAAGTGCTCTCGTCGGCGGTCCAGCCGAAGACGTTCCCGCCCAGGCACAGGGGGGATACGCGCAGGTCGGTGCGGCCGAGAGGGCGAAGCCGTACGTCGTTCATGCTCACCGTGTTCCGTCGGGTGTGTGGTGCCGCGGACAGGTTAGGCCAGAGCGGGGCGCCGGGCCACCGTTTCCCGGAGAGTGCGCGGGGCGGCCCCGGCCGCCGTGACGGCGCGCCCCGCCACGCGCGGTCCCGGCCGGGTGTCCGGCCCGGCCCGGGGCGGAACCGGCCGCGCACGGCCGGACCGCCTCACCGGACCCCCGGGTTGGCGGGGGTCTGGAGGACCAGCTCCTCCTCCCGCTCGGGAAGGTAGTGCACCGTCAGCACCCGTCCCACCTGCACGCTCACGACCGAGGACGCGGGAAGGACCTTCACGACGGCCGCGTGGAAGAGGCTTCCGTCCGGGCGGGTCACCCCCAGGCCGATCTCCATCTCCGGGTTGCCGTTGAGCAGGCGCCCGGTCGGCCGCACCGAGGAGACGACCCCCTGCGCCCGCACACCGCGCGCCGCGATGTCCAGGTTGCGCTCCGTCGTCAGACCCGCGCGCACCATCACCGCGTTGTAGGCGGCCTGCACCAGGGCCGGGTCCTCCCCGCGGTCCAGGGAGACCACCCCGGGCCGGTCGTGCAGGTACCGGACCGGCAGCACCGTACCCGGGACCAGTTCGGCCACCTGGGTGATGTCGACGACGTGCTTGGCCACCGCGGAGAACCGGTGCCCCTCCGGCGTCTCGACGTCCATGCTGATCGCCAGCTGGGGCTGGTCGTTGACGCTCAACCCGGTACGGGCCACCCCGGTGACGGTCCCGATCCCGACGGGGGCGCCGGCCGCCTCCTTGCGGCCCAACCCGCCTCCGAGTCCGCCGAGCGCCGAAGCGACCCCCAGCATCGGCAGCGTGGTGCCCAGCATCACCAGCGCCCCGATCGGCGCCCACATGTTGCGCAGCCACGGGCTGACGAACGCGTCCGGGGGCGCGGTCACCCCCGCCCACACGTACCAGCCGACCAGGCCGAGCGCCGCGACCGTCTCGACGAGCACCACCGAACGAACCACCGACCTGCCCATGGATGCCTCCCTCTCACGCTCTCGATGTCCACCGGGACCCATCAGACCCCGCCGCCGCGTCCTACCGATCCCAGGTTCGGACCTGCCGTCGACCGGAGGGGCCGGGCCGGTACCCTCGTCCTGTGCCAGCGACTCCCCTCGGGACGCTCCAGCCCCGGTCCCAGGTCATCGACCGGGCCTGGCGAGCGCTCGGCCCCGGACTGGAACCGCTCAGCGGCCCCGGCGGCGCCCCGCTCACCCGCGCCGTCAAACTCCTCGTCCTCCCGCTCGTCCTGCGCCCCGTCCTGCGCCCGGAACTCGCCGGGGACCTCCTCACCGACGAGGCCGCCGACCTGGCCGCCGGCCTCCTGCGCGGGGACGGGCCGCGACTGGCGGCCGCCGCCGGCTGGTTCACGCTGCTCAAGCGGGTCCGCCGGGCCCTGCGCGTGGTCGGGGGCAACCCGCAGGACCTGTACTTCCAACGCTGCTACGAGCTCGCCGCCGAGCACGGGGCCCCGCGGCCCCCCGACGCGGAGGAGGTCGCGCGGAAGGTCGTCCTGGAGCTGGCCGCGCGCGACGGCGGGCGCACCGTCGAAGCCCTCAAGGCCCACCTGCGCGATCCCGCGACGGAGAGGTCGGTCGCCCAGGCGCTGTCCCGCGCCTGGGACGCACGCCCCGTACCCGCCGCCCCCGGCGCCGTCCCCGAGGCGGACGCGCTCTCCCTCGCGGACACCGTCCTGGACGGGTGCGCACCGGCCGACCGGGGCGCCTCCGGGAAGCGCGGCACCGAGCGCGGCGGCGCCGCCCCCGCCGACGGCGACGGCCCCCGGTACCGGGAGCAGGAGCGCGGGACGGACCTCCGGGACCCCGGTGACACCGCGGAGAGCGCCCTCGCCGCCCTGGTCGGGGGCGGCCACGGCACGCGTCTGGGAGCGGCGCTGTGGGCCGCCGGTCCGGCCTCCGCCTGGGGACCCGAAGGCGTACCGCCCCACCTGGGCCTGAGCGCCGACCCCCCGCCGCCGCGCCCCGGGGTGGGGAGCACGGCGTCCACCGCGGCCCTGCCGGCGCCCCTGGACCGCACCCTCTACGAGAGGGTCTTCACCGTCCTGAGGGCGCCCGGACACCACGACCTGCCGCCGGTCCCCGAGCTCGTCGCCGCCGAGACCGCGCGCAGCTGCTCGCCGCTCGGCCTGTCCGACGAGTCGCTGCGCGTGGCGCTCCTGGTCGGAGGACGCCTCGCCGCGGGGCTCGACCCGCTCGGCACCGCCCCGGGTCCCACACGCGCGCACCGCGCCATCGACCGCCGCTGGCGCCGCGAGTCCTCCGTGGCGCGCGCCCGGCGCATGACCGTGTCGCCCTTCGACGCCCCGAGCGCCCACGGCACGGGGGCCGGGGCTCCCGGCGCCGGTCCCCCGGACGTCGGGCGGCCGGGGGCCGGCGCCACGGCCGCAGGGCTCCCCGACGCGGAACCCCCCGGCCGGACGGGCGCGGACCGCGCGGCCGCCCCCTCACCGGACGGCGGGGCGCCGGGGGCGGGGCCGACCCCCACACAACCCCCGGCCCCCACCGGCCCCCCGGCCTCCGGAGAGGACCTTCTCGCCGACCTCGGCCGCTCCCTGCGGACCCCGTGGATCGCCTACACCCGCCGACTGTGGGCGCGCCTGCACGGCCGCGACGCCCACGCGGCCGGGATCGACGGCCCTGCCGAGCTGTGGTCCCTCCTCGACGGCGTCTCCTACTCCGTGCTCATGGACCACCGGGCCCGCGTGCGCGCGGCCCTGCGGACGCTGACCGACACCACCTCCGGGAGCGCGGCATGACCTGGATCGAGGTGAGGGCGGAGGAGGACGGCGTGAGCGTGGCCGTCGAGGGCCGCCTGAGCGTCCCCGAGTTCGGCCGGTCCGTCCTCGACGCGGTCGGCGCGCTCCTCACCTGGCCCGACATCGCCGGTCCGGACGCGGTCGCCACCGGGGTCCCCCCGGGAACCGCCCTCTCCGATGCGCGGGAGGGGGCCGCCGCGTCCGGGGCCGCCCCGTTCGGCGGACCCCGTGCCGACCTCCTCCCCGACGCCCTGGTGGAGTCCGCGCCCGAGGCCCAGACGTGGCTGTGGGCCGTCTACGGGGCCGTGGCGGCGCGCGCCGTGGCGGCCTGCGCCGACGGCCGGGCGCACGCCCTGCGGGTCGCCGCGGAGCCGGGTGCGCTCGCGCGGGACCTGCACCGGCTGGCCACGGGGCACTGGGCGTCCCGCTGGTGGCCCGCCTCCCACCTGGACGGCGTTCCCGCCCTCGACGCCGACCTGCTCGGCCTGGAGCTGGCCGCGCTCTCCCACCGGTGCCAGCAGGTGTGGGACCCGGACGCGGACCCCGCCGCCGACCTGGTCCTCGAACACCGCGCGGGCGTCCGGCCGCTGCTCGACCTGTGGCACGCCCGGCCGGGCGCCGTCTCCGACGTCCTCCGGTCCGTGCGGGCGGTGGCCGACGACGCGGGGCTCGACGTCGACGGCCTCGCCGGACCCGACGACCCCGGGGGCCGGGACGGCTCCGGTCCCGCCGGGTGGACGGCCCCCGCGGGCGGTGCCGTCCCCCGCCGGCCGGGCGCCCTCCCGCAGGACCACGCCCTCGCCGCCGGCGGCGCCGCGGGGCCGCCCCCCGGCGCCAGGGTGATGGGACGGGGGACGGGGACCAACGACTGGTGCCGGTACCCGCCCGGGTTCGTGGACGCCTCCGAGGACGCCGTCACCTGGACCGCCTTCGCCCACGGCTCCCGGCGCGCGGTCCTGGTGGAGGCGGTTGCGGGGGAGGTTCGCCCCGCCCCCGGCGTGCGGCCGGTCGCGGAGGTCCGGGTCGGCGCCACCGCCCCCGTGCGGGTGCGCTGCGAGCGCGCGGGGGACGCCTGGACCGCCCTCGTGGACACCGCACTGCCGGACACGGCCGCCCCCTCCCCGGACGTCCAGGTGGTCCTGCCGGGGTTCGACCCCGGACCGCAGGACCCCGCCCGCGCCCGCCGGACCCGCGAGGGGCTGCGCGCGCTGGCCCGCCGCCGCCTCGCCGCGGCCGGGGGCGCCACCGGACCGGACGGCGCGGGAGCGGGGGAGGGAGCCGGCCCCGCGCCCTTCCTCGCCGAGATCGTCGCGGCCCACACGGAGGAGGACTTCTGACATGGCCCACCCCCACGACCCCTTCCGCACCCCGGCCGCTCCCGCCGACCCCCTCGACCCGTCCGACGCCTCCGCCGGGGACGCCCCCGAGGACCGCCCCATGGGCTTCGGGGAACCCTTCGACTCGGGGCTGGCCCACAGCGAGGCACTCCTCGCCGGGAGGGAGCTCGCCGCCGCCGAGGACGTCCTCCTCCAGCTCCTCGACGCGGCCGAACGCCTCCCGGACAGCCCCGACGTGCGGTTCCTGCGGGGACTGCTGCTCACGGACGTGGGCATGGTCCGCTCCGAGCGCGGCGCACCGGGCGACGGGGTCCCCGCCCTGGACGGCGCGCTCGTCCTCCTGCGCGCCGTGGAGCCCCACGCCACCGGCCCCCGCGGCCGCCCCCTGTGGCTGTCCATCCTCCTCAAGGCCCTCCTGGAACGCGCCGAGGCCGCCCGCAGGTCGGGCGACCACCGCACCGCGCACACCCTGCTGGACGAGGCCGACCTCAGGGCCGGGGAACCGTGCGACGACGGCGCCCGCCGGGCCGAACTCGCCGACTCCCGGGCGCGCCTGCTCATGGAGCGCGGCGACTGGGGCGCGGCCGAGGAGCTCCTCACCGCCGCCCTGGCCACCGCCCCCGAGGGACCGGCCCCCTACCTGCTGACGTCCATGGGCCTGCTCCTGGCGAGCACCGGCCGGCCCGAGCAGGCCGAGGACCACCTGGACCGCGCGGCCGAGCGCTTCCGCGCGCTCGACCCCGCCGAAGCCGAACCGGCCTTCCTCACCGGCCACCGGGGGTTCGCCGCCGTGCGCCGGGGCGACCTCGACGCGGCCGAACGCCTCTACCGCACGGCCTCCGTCGCCCTCGAACGCCAGGGCGACCACGTGTCCCTGGCGGTGTGCGAACAGGCCCGCTCGCTGATCGCGCAGGCCAGGGGATCGGCCGACGCCGCCCGCGAGCTGGCCGCCTCCTCCCTGTCCCGCTTCGAGGACCTCGGGGTGCGCCTGGCGGCGGCGGACGGCCTCGTCGTGACCGCCCGGCAGGCGTTCGAGGCGGGGGACCACCTCGCGATGAAGGACATGTGCGAGCGGGCCCGCGCCGTCTTCGAGGAGATGGGCGCCTACGAGCGGTGCGCCCAGACCGACTTCCTCGTCGCCCGGGCCGTGGACGGACTACTGCGGGCGGGCCGCTTCGAAGGACACGAGCGGGAGGCCCTGGACTCCGCACTGGCCCTGGCGCTCCCCGCGTCCCTCGCCCTGGAGTCCATGCGGGCCGACTTCGCCACCGGGCACGCCCGCGACCAGTGGTCGGCGCTCTCCCGGAGCGCCGTCCGCCTCGTCTTCGAGCTGGCCCTGCTGCGCCGAGACCAGGGGCTGCTGTTCGAGCTGGTGGAGTTCCGCTGCGCCGGAGCCCCCCTGGCCCCCGCGCCCGCGGCGGAGGGGGCCTTCCCCGGGCCGGGGGCCAGGGGATCCCTCGCCCCTCCGGACCCGGAGGGACCGGACCTGCCCCCCTCCGGAGGGGGAGCCGTGGACGTCTCCCTCGCGGCCGGGGGAGGGCAGGACCCAGGCGCCCGGGGCGCCGCCGGGGTGAGGGTCGCGCTGCCGCCCCGCGTCCTGATGGGGGAGGGCACCGACCGCACCGCGCTCCAGGAGTACGTCGTCGCGGCCGAGGGCCGGTACCGGCGCAGGGTGACCTCCGACCGGACCGTCGTCGCCACCGCCGGGCCGTCCCCCTCGTTCCCGTCTCCGGTGCCGACCGTGCTGGTGCGGCTCGCGGACGCCGGGGACCTGTACATGACCTGGCGGTGGACGCTCGGCGCCCAGGGCTTCGGCACCGGGTACGCGCCCGGGGACGACGCCGACGCGGTGACGGCCGAACTCGCCGCCGCACTGCCCGGTCCCGGAGAGGACGTGGCCGCGGCCCTCGCAGACGGGGCCATGACCGACCCCGCGCGGGAGCGGGACCTCGCCGCCCGGCTGGCCTCGGTCCTGTGGCCGGCCGAGCTCACCGACCAGATCCGCCAGGTGGGGGAGGGGACGGGCGTCCGCCCGCTGGTGCGGGTGCAGCCGTCCCCGCGCACCGGCCAGGTGCCCTGGGAGCTCCTGGCCGTGGACGGCGACCAGCGGCTGCTCGACCTGGCGGACGTGGTGCTGGCGGTGCCGCTCGCCCTCGGGGCGCCGACCGACGCCCAACCCGCCCCAACCGCTCCACCCGGAACACCGCCCCCACCGGCGGCGTCCGGGGCACCCGGCCGTCACAGGCCGGGGGAGCACGGGGCCGCCCCGCCCCCCGGCCCGGCCGCGCCCACGGGCCGCACCGCGACCGCCCCCGCCGTCCTCGTCCTCGACCCCCGGGTCCCGGGCTTCCGCGCGGACTCACCGCTCGGGTCGGTCCTGGGCAGACCGGGCACCGACCCCGACCTGCTGGCCCTGGTCCGCGCCCACCGGGACGCGGACGACATGCTGCCCGCGGTCTCCGCCCCGGAGGAGGCCCTGCGCCGCACCGACCAGGACCGGGAGTGGCTGGGACGCGCCCTGCGATCGGGCGCCCGCCGCCTGCTCTACGTCGGCCACGTCACGTCCGCCCCGGTGGAGGGCGGCCAGAGCGAGGACGCCCGCCTGCACCTGTGCTGCGGCCCCGAAACCGAGGGGCACGCCGAGGTCGTCCGCTCCCACCGGCCGCTCTCCGCCAAGGACCTGCTCACGGGCGGCGCCGACGGCCGCCCCGGGGCCGAGCTCTGGCCCTCGCCTCCCCGGGTGGGGCTCATCGCGTGCGAGAGCGGCGCGGACGCCCGCTTCACCGAGTCCTTCGGGCTGGCGTCGGCCGTGCTCCGCAACGGCGCGGACCTGGTCACCTCCGCCCGGTGGGTGCTGCCCACCAACCTCGCCCTTCACCGCTTCGGGAGGGTGCCCCCCGACGAGCGCCCCCTGTCCGCGCTGGTGGCGGCGGTGGACGCCGCCCACGACGCGCCCGACCCCGTGCGCGCGCTGGCCGACTGGCAGCGCACCCGGCTGGACCGCTGGCGCACGGCAGGGGACCCCTCCGCGACCCCGCTGATGTGGGCCGCCCTGGTCACCGCCACCGCCGAGCCGCCCCGGAGCCGCTGACCCGGAGAACGCCCCGCCCCGCCGGACCGGCGCCCGCCCGTGCTCCTTCCGACCCTCCGGGCCCCGGGCCGCCCGACCGTCCCCACCCGTGAAAGGCGATCCGCCGTGAACGCACCCCGCCCGCTGTTCGACGCCCACCTGCACATCGTCGACACCCGCTTCCCGCTGGTGGCCAACGGCGGCTACCTGCCCGAGGAGTTCACCGCCGAGCACTACCGGCGGCGCGTGGCGGACCTGGGGGTGGTGGGCGGGGCGGTCGTCTCCGGATCCTTCCAGGCCTTCGACCAGGGCTACCTCCTGGACGCCCTGGAGCGGCTGGGGCCCGGGTTCGTCGGCGTCACCCAGATCCCCCACGACACCCCCGACGCCCGCATCGCCGAACTCGCCGCCAAGGGCGTGCGCGCGGTCCGGTTCAACCTGCGCCGGGGCGGTTCGGAGGGCGCCGAGCACCTGGAGGCCCTCGCCCGGCGCGTGCACGCCGTGGCCGGGATGCACACCGAGCTCTACGTCGACGCCCGCGACCTGGGGCGGATCGCCGACACCGTGGCCGCGCTCCCGGCGGTGAGCGTGGACCACCTGGGCCTGCACGCCGACGGTCTCCCGGACCTGCTCCGCCTGGTGGAGCGGGGGGTGCGGGTCAAGGCCACCGGTTTCGGGCGCGTGGACCTGGACCCGGTGGCGGCGATGCGCGCGGTGCTGGAGGTCGACCCGTCCGCGCTGATGGCCGGCACCGACCTGCCCTCCACCCGCGCGCGACGGCCGTTCGAGGACACCGACCTGGACCTGGTCGCCCGGGCCGCCGGGGAGCACCTGGACGCGGTGCTCCACGACAACGCCGCCGCCTTCTACCGCGTGGGGAGCCGGGGGAGCGGCCGTCCCGGCCCCTCTGACCCGGTGTCGCTGAGGCGGCCGGGGCCTGGGACCGCGGCTTCTCCCGCAAGGCCCCGCCCCCCATCCCGCAAGGCCCCTCCCCCCTCCCGATGATCTTGTACCTATAGCGAGGTTCGGCGCCTTGGGGTCAAGTGGTTGTTGCAAGAAGGAACTCGTTGAGGGCCTCGGCCGGGGCGCGCGCCGGACCGGCCTCCGACCGGCTCACCGTTCCCGGACGGCGTCCGACCCGAGGAAGGCGAGCACGAGCGTGACGACCCGCTCGGGGAACTGGTCGTGCGGGTAGTGCCCCGCGCCCTCGATCATCTCCAGGCGTCCGAGGCCGGACGGCAGGGCGTCGACGATCGCCGTCCCCTCGGCGTGCGGGTCGGCCCAGTCGGGGTCGAGTGTGCCCATCACGACCAGGACCGGGCAGCGGACGCCGCCGAGGTGCGCGCCGGCGTCGGCCGGGGCGCTGCGGCCCATGTTCTGCAGGGCCTTCATCCGGCCCGGCTCGCGCAGCAGGGAGTCGATGCGGTCGAGCCGCTCGGCCCAGTGGTCCGGCTTGGCGCCGGGGTAGGCCACGTCGAGGTAGGAGCGCCAGAGCGGCACGCTGCCGAGCGCTCCCGCGCCGAGCAGCCGCAGCATGCCCTGCCGGAAGCGCCTCACCCGCAGGTCGCCGAGGCGGATCGTCTGCTCGCGGGTGAACGGCGCCAGCTCGACGACCGCGGTGACCAGCGAGGGCTCCTGTGCCGCGGCGATGGTGGCGGCCCCGCCGGAGAACGAGTGGCCGACGAGCACGGCCGGGCCGCCCAGGTGGCGGATCACGGCGAGCAGGTCCGCGGCGACGGCGGTGCGGGTCCATTCCGGCCAGTCGACGCCGGACTCCCCGCTGCCGCGCAGGTCCACGGCGGCGACCCGGTAGCCCGCCGCCACCAGCGGCGGAACCACGGCGCGGTAGGCGGCGCGGCTGTCGCCCATGCCGTGCGCGAGGACGACCAGCGGCCCGGTGCCCGACACCTCGTAGGCGATCGTGCCGCCGTCGACGGCGAGGTACTCGGTCATGGCATCCCCCAAGTGGCTAAGTGCGTTAGCTAAAAGCTAATGGCATTAGCCAGTCTTGTCAACGGCGTGTCCGCCGGGGGATCCGCGTCCCCGGCGGCACGCGGGACCGCCCGTGCCGTCGCGCGGGGGCGGCGCCGACCGCAGGGGCGGAGCGCGGAGCCCCCGCCGCGTCCACATCCCGCACCCGGTCCCGAACGCACCCGTGCCCCCGCCCGAGCCGGGCGGGGGCACGGGACCGGGGTCAGACGCCGTGGAGGGACCCGCGCGCCTCCGCGTAGGCGCGCCGTACGAGGGGCGCGTCGACGGGCTCCAGCTCGGCGCCCTCGCCGAGGTCCCAGACCGGCGGCTCGGCGGTGCCCGCCAGTGCCCAGGCCGCCTGGCGGGCCGCGCCGACCGCGACGTACTCGGCGGGCGGCGGCACCGCCACCGGGACCCCCAGGACCGTCGCCGCGACCTCGCGGACCGCGGCCGACCGGGCGGCCCCGCCCACGAGCAGGACCCGCCCGACCGGCACGCCGGTGCGGGTCATGGCGGACAGGCCGTCGGCCAGCCCGCACAGCATCCCCTCCACCGCCGCGCGCGCGACGTTCTCCGGCCGCATGTTGGCCCGCCGCAGCCCGTGCAGGGAACCGGCGGCGTCGGGCAGCACCGGTGTGCGCTCGCCGTCCAGGTAGGGCAGGAGTACGACCCCCTCCGCGCCCGGTTCGGCGGCCAGCGCGAGCGCGTCCAGCCCGGCCAGGTCCACGCCGAGCATCGCCGCGGTCGCCCCGAGGACCCGCGCCGCGTTCAGCGTGCACACGAGCGGCAGGTACCGCCCGGTCGCGTCGGCGAACCCGTTGACGATCCCGTCCGGGTCCCGGCTCGGGCCCTCGCTCACCGCGAACACGGTCCCGCTGGTCCCCAGGGACACCACGGCGTCGCCCGGCCGCAGCCCCAGCCCCAGGGCGGCGCCCATGTTGTCACCGGTCCCGGGGGCGATCACCGCGCCCGACGGCGTGTGCCCCACGACCTCGGAGGGCCCGGCCACCCGGGGCGCCTCCAGTTCGCGTCCGAACGCCCTGGCCATCAGGTCGGTGCGGTAGGACCCCTCGGCCGGCGACCAGTACCCCGTGCCCGAGGCGTCGCCCCGGTCGGTGACGGGGCCGGCCCCGCCGCCGGCCAGCCGCCAGGTCAGCCAGTCGTGGGGGAGCATCACACCGGTCGCACGGGCGGCGTTCTCCGGCTCGTGCTCGGCCAGCCAGCGCAGCTTGCTGACGGTGAGGCTGGCGTTGGGCACGTTGCCCACGGCCCCGGCCCACTCCGCGGGCCCGCCCAGTTCGCCGATCAGGTCCAGGGCCGCCTGCGCCGAGCGGGTGTCGTTCCACAGCAGGGCCGGGCGGACGACCCCGCCGTCCGCGTCCACGGCGATCATGCCGTGCTGCTGTCCGGCGACGGCGACCGCCGCCACGTCGTCGAGCAGGCCCGAGGAGGCCTCCTCCAGGGCGGTCCACCACTCGCGGGGGTGGACCTCGGTTCCGTCGGGGTGCGATGCGCGGGCCTCGCGCACCACCGCTCCGCTTTCGGCGTCGCAGACCACGATCTTGCAGGACTGGGTCGAGCTGTCGATTCCGGCGACCAGTGCCATGTCGGCTCCGTGAGGGTGAGGGGGGCGGGTGCTTCGGAGGGTGGCGGTTCGGAGTGGGGGGAGGGTTCGGCGCGCGGGCAGGTGCGCGGCGGGGAACGGCCCGGGCGTGCCGGCCGGCGGCTCAGAGGACCGCCGCCTCGATGAGCGTGCGCGCCGTCGTGGTGTCGGTGACCAGGGAGGACACCACACCGGTCTTGAGCACGGAGTGGATCGCCTGCGCTTTGCCGGCGCCTCCGGCGACCGCGACGACCTCGGGCACGTCGCGCAGCTGCTCCAGGGTGATGGCGATGATCCGCGAGGTCAGCTCCGGTGCGGTCGGTGTGCCGTGGACGTCCACGGTCCGGGCGCACACCTCGGCCTGCACACCGTCGCGTTCGAGGGCGGCGCCCTCGGCCGGGGAGAGGGCGTCCCGGACCAGGGACAGGGTCGGTGACCAGGATCCGATGGCGACCACCGCCTTGTCCAGCTCCGTGTAGCGCTGCATCGCCCCGGCCACCTGGGGCTGGGCGCGCAGGGCGTCGGCGGTCGCGGGGTCGGAGACCACGAGCGGGGCGTAGATGGGGTAGGCCGGGCCGCGCGCCAGGCTGGCGACCCGCCGGACCAGCTCCACCGAGTTCTCCTCCACGCCGCCGGGGAGCACGCCGGTCAGCTGCACGACCGTGCACCGGGGCAGCTCGTCCAGCGCCAGCGTCATCGCGTTGAGCGTGCGCGAGCAGGCCAGGCCCAGGGTGTCGTCCTCCTCCAGGATCTCGGTGAGGTACTCGGCCGCGATCCGCCCCAGGCCGCGGTGCATGGCGCCGCCCTCGCCGGGGTCGACGACCGCGATCGCCTGGTGCAGCCCGTAGGCGGTCCGCAGCTGGTGGGAGAGGTCGGTGTCGACCTCGGTGGGCTCGGCGATCTCGATGCGCACGATGCCCGCCGCGCGCGCGTCGTCGAGGATGCGCGCGACCTTGAACCGGCTGATCCCGAAGTCCTCGGCGATGCGGATCTTCGACTCCCCGGCGATGTAGTACCTGCGCGCGATGGCGGTGGCGCGGATCAGTTCCGCCGGTCGGAACGCGGGTTTCATCGACATCCTCCAGGGGTTCGCTCATATGAGCATGCTGACGCTCATTATTGCATCCCGTCTTGACCCGTGATGCCAGTCACAACTTAAATGAGCCGCACGTTGCTCATCTGCTCAGAAGTCTGCTCATCTGAGCAGACCCGTGGCGGCCTGACACCCCCACGGGACACGGCTCCCCGCAACCCGGGCCGCCCCCCAGGAGGAAGAACATGCTCACACGCACGACGCGGCGCGGACTTCCCGCCGTGGCCGCCGCCACCGGCCTGGCGCTCCTCGCCACCGCTTGCGCCGGCGCGGGAGGCGGCGGCTCCGACGGGGAGCGCGTCGTCACCGTCGCCACGGTGGCCAACCCCCAGATGGACGACATCCAGGCCCTCGCGGACGAGTTCAACGCCTCGCACCCCGGCATCACCGTCGACTTCGTCGTCCTGCCCGAGAACCAGCTCCGCGACCGCGTCACCCAGGACATCGCCACCCGGGGCGGCCAGTACGACGTGGTCACCGTGGGCACCTACGAGGTGCCCATCTGGGCGGAGAACGGCTGGATCCTCGGCCTCGACGAGTACGCCTCCGACCCCGACTACGACATCGACGACATCATCCCGACCGTGCGCTCCGCCCTCTCCCACGAGGACCGGATGTACGGGGCGCCCTTCTACGGCGAGTCGTCGCTGCTGATGTACCGCGAGGACCTGTTCGAGGAGGCGGGCCTGGAGATGCCCGACGAGCCGACCTGGGAGGACGTCGCCGCCTTCGCGGAGGAGCTGGACGACCCCGAGGGCGGCGTCTCCGGGATCTGCCTGCGCGGCGTCCCCGGCTGGGGAGAGCTCCTCGCCCCGCTCAACACGGTCATCCTCACCCACGGCGGCCGGTGGTACGACGAGGACTGGAACGCGCACCTGGACTCCCCCGAGGTCGAGGAGGCCGTCCGGACCTACGTCGACCTGGTGGGCGGGTACGGGCAGCCCGGGGCGCCCAACGCCGGGTTCACCGAGTGCCTGACCACCATGGCCCAGGGCGACGCCGCCATGTTCTACGACTCCACCGTCGCAGCGGGCAACCTGGAGGACCCCGACTCCAGCAGCGTCGCCGGCGACATCGGCTACGCCCCCGCCCCGGTCGCCCGGACCGAGCACGCGGGCTGGCTGTGGGCATGGGCGCTGTCGATCCCCACGACCTCCACCGACCCCGGGGCCGCCTGGGAGTTCGTCTCCTGGGCCACGTCCCGCGAGTACCACCGCCTGGTCGGGGAGCGCCTCGGCTGGGAGCGCGTGCCGCCCGGCGCCCGCGTCTCGACCTACGACATCCCCGAGTACCGGGAGGCGGCCGAGGCCTTCGCCGGTCCCACCTACGAGGCCATCGGCAACGTCGACGTGGAGCGGCCCGGCCTGCACCCGCAGCCGTGGACCGGCGTCCAGTACGTCGCCATCCCCGAGTTCCAGGACCTGGGCACCCGCGTCTCCCAGGAGATCTCCGCGGCCATCGCCGGACAGCAGTCCGTCGAGGAGGCGCTGCGCAAGTCCCAGGAGTACGCGGAGGAGACGGCCCTGTCCGGCGGCTACCGCGACTGAACCGGGTCCGGGCCACCCCGGCCGCACCACACCGCCACCGCCACGACACCTTCGAGGAAGCCCATGACCGCTCAGACCACGCCGGACACGGCGCGGCGCGGGCCCACCACGCGCGAACCCGCGCGGGGGGAGCGCTGGATACGCCGGACCCCGCTGCTGCCGGGCCTGCTGTTCGTCGTCGCGATGACGCAGATCCCGTTCCTGTTCACCGTCTACTACAGCTTCCAGGACAGCAACCTGCTGCGGCCGGACTCCGGCTCCTTCGCCGGGATCGCCAACTACGGCCGGGTCCTGGGGGACCCGCTCTTCCGCAACGCCGTCGCGAACACGGTCGTCCTGACCGCCGGCGCCGTCCTGCTCTCCCTGGCCCTCGGGCTGGCGCTCGCGGTCCTCCTCGACCGCTCCTTCCCCGGCCGAGGGGTCGTGCGCACCCTCCTGATCACACCGTTCCTGGTCATGCCCGTCGCCGCGGCACTGCTGTGGAAGACGTCCGTGTACCACCCCGTCTACGGACTGCTCAACTGGGCGCTGTCCCCGTTCGGGGTCGAGGCGGACTGGGTCAACGACTTCCCGCTGCTGTCCGTCGTCATGGTCCTCACCTGGCAGTGGACGCCGTTCATGATGCTCATCATGCTCGCCGGCCTGCAGAGCCAGTCGCCGGAGGTGCTGGAGGCGGCGCGCGTCGACGGCGCCCGGCCCCTCGCCGTCTTCCGACGCATCACCTTCCCGCACCTGCGCCGCTTCGTGGAGCTGGCGCTGCTGCTCGGCACGATCTACATCGTCCAGACCTTCGACGCCGTCTACATGATCACCCAGGGAGGCCCCGGCCAGGCCAGCACCAACCTGCCCTACTTCATCTACCTGCAGGCCTTCCGCGCCTTCGACGTGGGCGAGGCCGCGGCCGCCGGGGTCATCGTGGTGGCCGCCACCCTGGTCGTCGCCATGTTCGCCCTGCGGGTGGTCTCCAGCCTCTTCGAGGAGGAGTCGTGACAAGCGTGACCGAGGCGCCGGCCCCCGCCGCAGCCCCCGAGGCGGGGCCCGCCCCCCGCAGGCGCCGACGCCGGCCGCTCCGCCCCGCCGCGGGCCTGCTCGCCTGGGCCGTGGGACTGCTGTTCTTCTTCCCGGTCCTGTGGATGTTCCTCACCGGGTTCAAACAGGAGTCGCAGGCCTCCACCGACCCGCCGACCCTCTTCTTCCGACCCACCCTGGACCAGTACGCCGCCGTGCTCGGCCGCGACTTCGTGCCGTACCTGCTCAACTCGCTCCAGGCCTCGGTCCTGTCCACGCTCCTGGCCGTCGTCCTGGGCCTCCCGGCCGCCTACGCGCTCTCACTGGTGCGCATCCCCCAGTGGCGGGACTCGCTGTTCTTCTTCCTGTCCACCAAGCTGCTGCCGCCGGTGGCCATGATCCTGCCGCTCTACGTCATCGCCCAGAACCTCGGCGCCCTGGACGACGCCCGCACCCTCACCCTCGTGTACACGGCCATGAACATGCCGATCGCGGTGTGGATGATCCGCTCCTTCCTGGTCGAACTGCCCAAGGAGGTGCTGGAGGCCGCCCGGATGGACGGCGCGCCCAGGCTCACCGAGATGCGGCGCGTCATCCTGCCGATGATCGCGCCCGGACTGGCCGCGACCGCCCTGATCTGCTTCATCTTCGCCTGGAACGAGTTCTTCTTCGCCGTCAACCTCACCGCCACCCGAGCCGCCACCGTGCCCGTGTTCCTCGTCGGCTTCATCAGCGGCGAGGGGCTGTTCTGGGCCCGCCTGTCCGCCGCCTCCACCATGGCGGCCCTGCCCGTGATCATCGCCGGATGGACCGCCCAGCGCTGGCTGGTCCGCGGCCTCTCCCTAGGAGCTGTGAAGTAATGCGTGCACTCGTCGTCAGCGAACCCGGCCACTTCTCCCTCGAGCGGGTGGAGGACCCCGCTCCCGGACCCCGCGAGGTGGTCGTCGCCCCCTCCGCCGTGGGCGTCTGCGGCACCGACCTGCACATCATCGACGGGGAGTTCGCCCCCACGCCCTACCCGATCGTCCCCGGCCACGAGTTCGCGGGAACGGTCGTCGCGCTCGGATCGGAGGTCACCGGCCTGGCAGTGGACGACCGCGTGGCCGTCGACCCCTCCCTGTTCTGCGGCGCGTGCTCCAAGTGCGTCGTCGGCCGGGGGAACCTGTGCGAGAGCTGGAACGCCATCGGCGTCACCGGCCCCGGGGCCTGCGCCGAACTCGCCGTCGCCCCCGCCGCGTCCTGCTACCCGATCCCCGAGCACATGCCCTTCTCCCACGGCGCGCTCATCGAGCCCCTGTCCTGCGCGGTGCACGGCTTCGACCTGCTCCCGGGCCGGGTCGGGGAGCACTACCTCGTGTACGGGGCGGGAACCATGGGCCTGCTGATGGCCCAGCTCGCGCGTTCCGCCGGGGCCGCGAGCGTGTCCGTCGTGGACCCCAACAAGGACCGGCTGGCGGTGGCCGCCTCCCTCGGCGCCGACGCCGTCGCCCCCGGCCCCGACGAGCTCGACCGCCGCGACTGGGAGGTCGTCGTCGACTGCACCGGCGTGGTCGCCGCCATCGAGGACGGGCTGACCCGCGTCGCCCGGGGCGGCACCTTCCAGGTGTTCGGGGTGGCGCCGGCCGAGGCCACCGCGTCCTTCTCGCCGTTCCGCGTCTACAACGACGAGATCACCGTCGTGGGCAGTATGGCCGTTCTGCACAGCTACGGGCGGGCGGTGGACCTCATGGCCAAGGGCGTGGTCGACGCCGACGCCATGGTCACCGACACCTTCGCCCTGGACGGCTTCGGCGACGCCGTCGACGCCTTCCGGGCGGGCCGTGGCCGCAAGCTCCAGATCAACCCCCAGCTGTAGAGGAGGAATCCGCCGTGGCATCGGTCGGTTTCGAGAAGGCCACCCACTTCTACCCGGGCACGGAGGCGCCCGCCGTCGACGAGCTGAGCCTGGAGGTGGAGGACGGGGAGTTCCTGGTGCTCGTGGGTCCCTCCGGGTGCGGGAAGTCCACCTCGCTGAGGATGCTCGCGGGGCTGGAGGAGGTGGACTCGGGGACCATCCGCATCGGGGGTGAGGACGTCACCGACAGCAGCCCGCTGGAGCGCGACATCGCGATGGTCTTCCAGTCCTACGCGCTCTACCCGCACATGTCGGTGGCGCAGAACATGGGGTTCGCCCTGGAGATGGCCAAGGTCGCCAGGCCGGAGCGGGAGCGCAGGGTCCTGGAGGCCGCCCGGCTCCTGGACCTGGAGCCCCTGCTGCACCGCAGGCCCAAGGCGCTCTCCGGGGGGCAGCGCCAGCGCGTCGCGATGGGGCGCGCGATCGTGCGCGAGCCCCGGGTGTTCCTCATGGACGAGCCCCTGTCCAACCTGGACGCCCAGCTGCGCGTGTCCACCCGCACGCAGATCGCCGCGCTCCAGAAGCGGCTGGGCGTGACCACCGTCTACGTCACCCACGACCAGGTCGAGGCGATGACCATGGGCGACCGGGTGGCGGTGCTCAAGGACGGGGTGCTCCAGCAGTGCGACAGCCCCGTGCGGCTGTACGAGCACCCCGCCAACGCCTTCGTCGCCGGGTTCATCGGCTCCCCGGCGATGAACCTGAGGGAGTTCCCCCTGAGCCGGGAGGGGGTCCGGGTCGGCGACGCCGACCTGCCGCTCACCCCCGGCCAGCGGCGCAGGCTCGCCGACGAGGGCGCGTCCTCCGCGCTGCTGGGCTTTCGCCCCGAGGCGGTCGACCTGGTGGGGGAGGGCGAGGGGTTCGCGATGGAGGTGGGCCTGGTCGAGCACCTGGGCGCCGACTGCTACCTGTACGGCGGCCTCCCCGGGCATCCGGCCGACGGCGATCTGGTGGTGCGGGTGGCGCCGCACGCGGCTCCGGCGGCGGGTGCGACCGTGCGCCTGGGCGTGCGCCCCGGACGGGTGCACGTGTTCTCGCCGGGAACGGGGGAGCGCCTGGACGGCTGAGCGCCCCGCCGCCGCCCGGCCTCCGGGCGGCGGCGGGCTCCACGGTCCGGACGCCCCCTCCCGGTGGCACGGCCCTCCGGGGGCGCCCCGTGCCAGGGACGCCCCCGCGTGCGGCGCGGTACGGGAAGGGGTCAGCGCAGGGCCGAGACCCCGCCGAACGCACCCCGGTGGTAGACGAGCGGCGGACGCGGATCGTCCAGCACCAGCGTGTGCGTCACCTCCCCGACCACCAGCCAGTGGTCGCCGATCAGCCGGGTGTCGAACCGGGAGCAGACCAGGTGCGCCGAGGCCCCGTCCAGCAGCGGGACCTGCGACGGCCCCCGGCTCCACGCCGTCGGCGCGGCGAACCGGTCCTCCCCCCTGCGGGCGAACCGGTCGGCCAGGTCGGACTGCTCCTCGGTCAGCAGCTGCACCCCGAACTCGCCCGCCCTGCGCAGCGCCGGCCAGGTCGTGGAGGACTCCGCGATGTAGAAGGACACCAGCGGCGGGGCGAGGCTGACGCTGGTGAAGGAGGTGGCGGTCAGCCCCACGGGCCGCCCCTCCACGCTGGCGGTGATGATGACGACCCCGGCCGGGTGGTTGCGCAGCGTCGCGCGGAAACGGTCGGCCTCCGCCAAGGACGGGGAAGCGGTCTCGGCGATACTCAACGGACTCTCCCTTGTGGTGGGTGAAGAGAGGGGGGAGGACTCAGACGGCGGCCGACCGGGTGCGCACCGCCGCGCGCAGCACGGGCGCCGCGCGCCCGGCCCACGGCGCGAGCACCCCGTCCAGGCGCGGAGTGCCGTCGGTCCCGCCGTCGGAGGGGACCGCGTCCTGGAGCAGGGCCAGTCCGGACGCCGGAACGGTCGCGCCCAGTTCGAGCAGCAGCGGGCGCAGGTGCACGTCCACGGCCAGGGTGTGGGCCGCGGACGCCATCACCAGCACGGGCACGGCCGTCACCCCCGCCAGCCCGCCGGACGGCAGCAGGTCCAGGAACACCTTCAGCAGACCGGTGTAGGTCGCCTTGTAGGTGGGGCTGGCCACGACCAGCAGGTCGGTGGCGCGCACCCTCTCCAGGGCGGCCTCCACCTGCGGCTGCGGGCCGGGGGCGAGCAGCAGCTGCCGGATCCGCGACAGGTCGATCAGGTCGTCCGGTCCGGGCACGTCCGGCAGTCCGGCCGCGTCCGCGGCGTGGCGGGCCACGGCCAGGCCGGCGGTGGCGGTACGGGAGTTCGGCCGGGGATTGCCGACGAGGACGGTGGTGGTGGTCATGGCGGTCTCCGGTGCGGGGGCGGTCAGGACGTGGCCGGGGCGGACACGGCGAAGGGGACGTGGGGGGCGGCGGACTCCTCCCCTCCCTCCGGGTGCTCCCACAGCCCGCGCTCCCGCAACAGCGGCAGTACCCCCTCGCCGAACCAGTAGGCCTCCTCCAGGTGGGGGTAACCGGACAGGACGAACTCGGTGGCGCCCGCCCGGTGGTACTCCTCGATCAGGTCGGCGACCTGGGCGTGGCTGCCCACCAGTGCGGTGCCGGCCCCGCCCCTGGCCAGGCCCACACCCGCCCACAGGTTGGGGTGGACCTCCAGGTCGGCGGCGCTTCCGCCGTGCAGTTCGAGCATCCGGCGCTGGCCCTCGGACTCGCTCATGGCCAGGTGGTGCTGCACCTGCCCCACGGTGTCGGGGGCCAGCCCGTCGAGCAGGCGCTGGGCCTGCGCCCACGCCTCCTCCGCGGTGTCCCGGCTGATCACGTGCAGCCGCACGCCGTAGTCGAGTGTGCGGCCGCGCTTGGCCGCCAGGGCGCTGACCCGGTCGATCTTGTCGGCGACCGCGCCGGGCGGCTCACCCCACGTCAGGTACGTCTGCACGCGGCGGGAGGCCACGTCGAGCGCGGCGGGGGAGGAGCCGCCGAAGTAGACCGGCGGCAGGGGGTCCGGCGCCTTCGCGAGCCGGGCCCCCTCCACCGTGACGTGCTCTCCCCGGAAGTCGACGGTCTCCCCGCGCCAGAGCCGTTCGACCACCTGGAGGAACTCGTCGGTGCGCGCGTACCGGGCGTCCTTGTCGAGGAAGTCGCCGTGCTGCCTCTGCTCGGCGGACTCGCCGCCGGTCACCACGTTGAGCAGGAGACGTCCGCCGCTGAGCCGCTGGTAGGTCGCGGCCATCTGCGCCGCCAGGGTGGGCGAGAGGAGCCCGGGGCGGAACGCCACCAGGAACTTCAGCCGCCTCGTGCTCCCGGCCAGCATCGCCGTGGTCAGCCAGGCGTCCTCGCACCACGCGCCGGTGGGGGTGAGGACGCCCTCGAACCCCAGCCGCTCGGCGGCTCCGGCGATCTGGGCGAGGTAGTCCAGGGTCGGCTCGCGGGTCCGCCAGGCCGAGGCCACGACGTCCGCGCCGTGGCCGCCGCCGACGATGCCGCGGCTGTCCCCCTGCGTGGGCAGGAACCAGTGGAAGGTCAGGGGCATTGAGGGACGCTCCTCCGTTGCGGGATCAGATCTGACCGTGCCGCGGTGGGCGGCGACGGTTGAGGGAGTACTCCCCGACGTGCTGGACCTTCCAGCGCACCGGGTCGTGGACGGTGTGGGTGCGGGCGTCGCGCCAGTGGCGGTGCAGGTTCTCGGAGTCGGCCGCGGCCCGCGTGCCCGCCACCTCGAACAGGGCGGAGGAGACCTCCACGGCGGCCCGTCCGCCGGCGACCTTGGCTGCGGCCACGGCGACCGAGGCCTCTGCGGTGGCGTCCTCCGCGCCGGGGGCGCCCCCGGCCAGGACGGCGTCGGCGGCGTCCACCCGGTCGGCGGCGGAGGCCAGCAGGGCCTCCGCGGCGCGCACCTGGATCTCCAGCTCGCCGAACCGGTGGACGAGCAGCGGGTCCTCGGGCGCGGTGTCGACGCCGCTCTCGAACCAGGGGCGGCTCTTGGAGCGCACGAAGGCCGCCGCCTCGGCCAGGGCGCCGCGCGCCGCGCCGATGTCGATGGCGGCGTGCAGCAGCTGCGCGAACGCGCCGTAGGTGGTGGGCCCCTCGAACGTCAGGTACTGGGGCAGGACCAGGTCGTCGGGCACGGCCACGTCGGCCAGGTGCACCGTTCCGCTGGCGGTGGTGCGCTGGCCCATGCCGGCCCAGTCGTCCTCGACGCGCACGCCCGGGGCGTCGGCCGGGACGAAGGCGATGTGCGGGCGCGGTCCGTCCGGGGTGGCCGCGGGGGCGACCACGGCGATCCAGTCGGCGAGCAGCGAACCCGTGGCGTAGTACTTGCTGCCGTTGACCCGCCAGCCCCCGCCGCCGCGCTCCAGGCGGGTGGCGTGGGTGTGCGCGGTCCTCCCGGACCGCTCGGCCTGGGCGTTGGAGACGAGCGCGCCGGCGAGGACGTCGCCGAACACCCGTGCCCGCGCGGTCCCGCCCCCGCGCAGGCGCAGCGCGTTGAGGAACGCGAAGTGCGGCTGCGGGATCTGCGCCAGGCTGAGGTCGGCGGTGCCGAGCAGGCGCAGTATCTCGGCGACGGTCCCGGCGCCCGCGCCGGCCCCGCCCAGGGCGCGGGGCACGGTGATCCCGAGCAGGCCCGACCGGGCCAGCTCGCGGACCTGCTCCCGGGGCAGACAGCGGTCGCGGTCGCGCCCGCAGGCGCCCTCCGCGAACCGGGGGACCAGGGCGCGGGCGGCCTCGACGGCCTCCGCGTCCGAGGCGATGACCCGGACCTCGCCGCCGGTCGTGCCGGGGGTGGGGCCGGTGACGGTCTCGGACATGGTGAACCTCCTGCTGGGACGCACGCCGACGTGTGCCAGTAAATACCTACCGGAATTATGGGGAATCAAAGCACAGGTCGGTGTGCGGCGGGCGGCGGTTCCGTGTCCTCGGCGTGGTGTTCGACCAGGGGCGCCGTGCGGGGGCGGATTCGGTCGGGGGCATGTGCGGGGTATGCGGCGGTCCCTGTCGGATGTCGGGCATCGGGTCGGCCTCCCGTCCGATCGCGCGGCGTGGAGGGCGTTCCGGGCCGAGGGTCGGGCGGCTCCGCGCATGGCAGCCCCCTCGACCCGGAACGCCGGGACCGGCCTCGCGTTCGTCCACCCGGCGGGGTGGCCCGGGCGGCGCGGGTGGTCGGCGGGTCCTGGCCGACGGCTCCGCGATTCCGTCGGCCTCGTCCACCAGCCTGATCCGCTAACCCCATTTTGTCAACCGAAAAAGTAGGGAATCTTCGGTGGTGCGTGCGGGGGGAGTGGGAACGTGCAGGTCGGGCGGGGTGTGTCGAGGGGTGTGGTGGCGCCGGGGCGGGCGTGACACGTGCGACGGGAGGCTCCTACCAACTAAACCTGTAGGGAATGTGGTTTACTGCGGTCATGGCAGTCAGAACACCGTCACACCTGCGGCCCCCTGCCTTCGACGGGCACTGTTAGCGGCCGCCGGACCAGCGCAGACTCCGACCGCCCACGAATCCGAGAGCAAGAACCCATGACCGACACCGCAGCCGCGCCCGCCGCGCCGACCCCGCTCACCCTGGACCGCCTGTCCGAGCTGACCGCCGCGGTCGCCGAGGAGGTCCGCCAGGGGCTCCACGAGATCCGCTTCGACGCCGAGAACCGCTGGTCGGTCCGCCTGCGCGCCGACGACTACACCGACGTCTGGCTCATCTCCTGGACGCCCGACCAGTCCACCCGGCTCCACGACCACGCCGGTTCGCTGGGCGCGCTCACCGTCGTCGCCGGGGAGCTGGTCGAACGCTACTGGGACGCCGGCCTGCGCGAACGCACCCTGGCCGACGGCGGGGGCGGCCGGTTCCCGCTCGGCCACGTGCACGACGTGGTCAACGCCGCCGCCGCGCCCGCCGTCAGCGTGCACGCCTACTCGCCGCCGCTGACCGCCATGCACTACTACGAGGTCAGCGGCGACAACGCGCTGCGCCGCACCGGCAGCATCCTGACCAGCGACCCCGAGCCCGACGTCCCCACGCTGGACGCCGTGCCCACGGCCGGGGCGGGGGAGCGGCGGTGAGCGCGATCGAACGGCTCCTCGACGGCAAGCGCGCCCGACTCGAACGGCTCTCGCCGGCCGAGGCGCTGCGCGCCCAGGAGGAGGGCGCGCTGCTGGTCGACACCCGGCCCGCCGTCAACCGCGAGGCCGAGGGGGAGATCCCGGGGGCGCTGGTGATCGACCGCAACGTCCTGGAGTGGCGGCTGGACCCCAGCAGTCCCGACCGGGTGCCCGAGGCCGACTCCGTTGACCGGCTCATCGTGCTGTTCTGCAACGAGGGGTACGCCTCCAGCCTGGCCGCCGTCCAGCTCCAGGAGCTGGGGCTGGCGAGGGCCACCGACATGGCCGGCGGTTTCCGCGCCTGGCGCGCCCGCGGGCTGCCCACCACCGAGCCCGTGCTCCGCGCCGAGTCCGGACCCGGGGCCGCACGCCGGGGCTGAGGTTCCGGCTCCCCGCGCCGGGGCCGGTCCCGTCTCCGTGTGCCGGACACGGGGGCCGTGCTCCCCGTATCGTCACCGTCGGGCCCGGTCCCACGCCCCTCCCGGGCGTCGGAACCGGGTCTGGCGCCTTGCGCGGCCATTAAATACACTAAATGAGTAGGTTTAGTGTAGTAAGTCGCCGTTCCGGTCGTATCCCGTCCCGTCCCCCGAGGGCGCCCCCGCGCCCGGAGATCGAGGAGAACCATGAGCGAGACACCCACCACGCCCGCGTCCACGCCCGAACCGGCTCCCCCGCGCCCCCGGTGGCGGAGCGGCGAGGACTGGGCGGCCACCGTCACCGGACTCGTGCTGCTCGGCCTGGCCCTGCTCGGGGTCATCCCGGCGGGACTGGTCCCCTGATGGCCACGCACACCCCCGGCCCCGGAGAGGACGCCTCCCGGGCCGACGGCGCCGGCGCGACCGGGACCGCGGACGGCACTGCGGTCGGCCCCGACGACACCACCGGCGGCCCCGAGGGCGGCGCGACCGGCGACGGCGGGGCCGACGCCCGGGAGGACGCGGATGCCCCGCGCGGACCCGGCGCACCGCTCTGGTCCGCCCTCGGCCTCCTCGTTGTCCTCGCCCTGGCCGCGGCCACCCGCTTCCTGGAGTCCTGGGTCCCCGCCGCCGCGGAGGGGTCCCCGCTGGGCGGCTTCGCCGAGGCCGTCGAGTACCCCGTCTACGCGATCCTGCTCGGCCTGCTGGGCAACCTGGTGCTCTCCCTCCTGGGGGTGCGCGACCGGCTGGCCCCGGCGTTCAGGACCGAGTTCCTCATCAAGACGGGCCTGGTCCTGCTCGGCTCCACGGTCCTGTTCGACGTCATCGCCCAGGCCGCCGGGCCCGCCGTCCTCCAGGCCCTGTTCCTGGTCACGTCGGTGTTCCTGTTCACCTGGTGGGTGGGCGGCAAGCTCGGCCTGGACGACCGGCTGCGGGCGCTGCTCGCCTCGTCGGTGTCCATCTGCGGGGTCAGCGCCGCCATCGCCGCAGCCGGAGCCGTGCAGGCGCGCAGGGAACAGCTCGCCTACACCGCGAGCCTGGTCATCCTGTTCGCCGTCCCCTCGATCTTCCTGCTGCCGTGGCTGGTCGGCGTGCTCGGACTGAGCACCGCCCAGGCCGGCGCGTGGATCGGCGGCAACATCGACACCACGGCGGCGGTCGCGGCCTCCGGGGCGATCGTCGGAGAGGAGGCCCTCCAGATCGCCTCCATCGTCAAGGCCACCCAGAACGTCCTGATGGGCGTCGTGGCGGTGCTGCTGACCGCCTACTTCGCCTTCAGGGTCGCCCCCGCCGAGGGCGGCGGCGCGGTGGAGCGCCCCGGCCTGCGCACCCTGTGGGACCGGTTCCCCAAGTTCGTGCTGGGGTTCCTGGCCGCCTCGGTCGCCGCGACCCTGTGGTCCAACGGCCCGGCCGCCGACCCGCAGGCGGGCCTGGACACCGCCAGGGCCCTGCGCGACTGGTTCCTGATCGCGGCGTTCACCAGTATCGGCCTGGAGTTCAAGCTCGGCTCGCTGCGCGAGGCGGGCTGGCGGCCGATCGGCGTGTTCGGCCTCGCCACGGTGTTCAACCTGGCGGTCGGACTGCTGCTCGCGGTGCTGCTCTTCCGCGGCTTCGCCTTCTAGGGGCGTCCGGCCGGGGCCGCTCCGGCCGGCGGAGGAGAGGGACGCGGCGCCTCCCGGCGGAGGCGCCGCGCCCCGCCGTGTCCGGGAGGCCCGCTCCCCGGACGCCGGCGGCCGGTTCCGGCGGCTGACCGCTTCCGCGGGACCGGGCGGTCCCGACGGCCGTCCCGAGGAGGGGCGGGTCTCCGGTGGGGCCGCCCGGCGGCGGCCCCACCGGTCAGACGCCCAGGGGCGGCGACGGGGGGCCGTGGTAGATGTAGCCGACCTTGCGCACGGTCGCGATGAGGTCCCCGGCCCGGCCGAGCTTGCGGCGGAGCCGGTGGATGTGCACGTCGATGGTGCGCGAGTGCAGGTCCTTGCGGGTGCCCCACACGCGCTCCATCAGCTCGCCGCGGGCGATCGCGCGGCCGGGGGAGTCGGCGAGGCACTCCAGGAGCTCGTACTCCTGGTAGGTGAGCTCGACCTCCTGCCCGCCGGACCAGACCCGGCGGGCGTCGCGGTCGATCAGCAGGGCGGCGCCCGGGACGGGGAGCGGCCTGGCGCGGGCGTGGGGCTCGTCCACCACCACCCCGTAGACCAGCATGTACTTGCCGCTCTCGGGCAGGGGCAGCACGCCGAGGAGCGAGTGGTCGGAGCCGGGCTCTTCGGGGGAGGTCAGGACGGGGCCGCCGACGGCACCGCCCGGCCCCGCCTCCGGCCGGGGCAGGGCGGCCAGGGGCGGTTCGCCGCGCAGCGGGGCCGCGCTCCGCAGGGGCACGGCACGGGTGTCGACGCTGGGGAGTGAGCTGTGTGCGCTGAGCATGCCACCATCATGCGCCGTATTCCCGTTAATTTCTACCGGATTAGTCGGTAATATGGTCCGTGTGGTTCATGCCACGCGAAGGGCGGGGCGAAACGGATTATTCCTACCAAACCGGTGGGATAGTGTCTGATTGGGTCGGTAATACCCCACAGGGGGCACTGCCCGCCCGGGCCGCCGGTGTTCGCGCCGACGCCGGGACCCCCGCGATCCTCCACCCCACGATCCCCTAAGGAGTGCACATGCGCACGACCTCAGCCGTCATCGGCGCCGCCGCCGTCACCCTGGCGCTCTCCGCCTGCGGCGCCCCCAGCGAGCAGGCCGCCGAGGCCGAGAACGGCGGCGGGGACGTCCTGACCGTTGGGGTCAGCCCCGTGCCGCACGGCGACATCCTCGCCTTCATCGACGAGAACCTCGCCGAGGAGGCCGGGCTGGACCTGGACATCGTGGAGATCTCGGACTACAACACCCCCAACGCGGCCCTGGTCGAGGGGGAGCTGGACGCCAACTACTTCCAGCACCGCTCGTTCCTCGGAGAGTGGGTCGAGAACGGTCCCGACGCCGAGCTCGCCTACATCACCGACGTCCACATCGAGCGCCTCGGCCTCTACTCCGAGAGCGTCGAGAGCGTCGAGGACCTGCCGGACGGCGCCGAGGTCGCGGTGCCCAACGACCCCGCCAACCTCGCCCGCGCGCTCGGCGTCCTGGAGGCCGAGGGCCTGATCACCGTCGACCCGGAGGCCGGCGAGTCCGCCACCGAGAACGACATCACGGACAACCCCCGGGACATCACCGTCACCCCGCTGGAGGCCGCCCAGCTGCCGCGCTCGATCTCCGACGTGGACGCGGCGATCGTCAACGGCAACTACGCCATCGAGGCGAACCTGCCCGAGGAGTCCAACGTCCTGGCCTGGGAGCCGGAGGGCGAGGACTACGTCGAGGCCTACGCCAACGGCCTGGTCGCCCTGGAGGAGAACGCCGAGGACGAGCGCGTCCAGCTGCTCGCGGAGCTGCTGCACGACGAGCGCGTCCTGGAGTTCGTCCAGGAGTCCTGGCAGGGCGTCGTCCTGGCGGTCGACGGCGACGGCAACGTCGTCGAGACCGGTGGGGCGGCCGACGAGGAGTAGCCGTCCGGCGGCCCGGCCGGCCGCCGCGCACCCTCCCCCGTTCCCCCGAGGGCGGTGGAGCCTCCCGGCTCCACCGCCCTTCGGCGTGTCCGGGGTCGGACGCGGGGTCGTCCGGGGCGCGCACGCAGGCCGCCGGTCACGTTCCGGAAGAAGGGGCGGACCCACCGTGACCAGGACTCTCCCGTGATGGAGAGGCATATGTGTGACCTGCATCACCATGGGGTAAGTTCCACAAAACCTACTCATTTAGTAGAGTTTTACGCGACCGGCCCGACCCGCCCCGAACCCCCGAATGAGGACCCGAGATGAGCATGCGCACGTCTGTGCTTCCGACCGCCGCCGCAGTACTGGCACTGGGACTGGTCGCCACCGGGTGCGGGAGCGAGGGGGAAGGGGGCGGCGGGGACGGGGGCTCCGGCACCCTCACCCTGGGCTACTTCCCCAACATCACCCACGTCCCGGCCCTGGTCGGCGTGGAGAACGGGACCCTCGCCGAGGCCCTCGGCGACACCGCGCTGGAGACCCAGACCTTCAACGCGGGCCCCGACGCCATCAACGCCCTGTTCGCGGGCGAGGTCGACGCGACCTTCATCGGCCCCAACCCCGCCATCAACGGATGGGCGCAGTCGGAGGGCACCGCGCTGCACATCATCGCCGGGTCCACCTCCCGGGGCGCCGGACTCGTGGTCCGGCCCGGCATCGACAGCGTCGAGGACCTGCCCGGCACCACCCTCTCCACGCCCCAGCTGGGCAACACCCAGGACGTGGCGCTGCGCTGGTTCGCCCAGGAGCAGGGCTGGGAGGTCGACACCGAGGGCGGGGGCGAGCTGTCCGTCCTGCCCCAGGACAACGCCGAGATCATCGACAGCTTCGTCCTCGGCGAGATCGACGGCGCGTGGGTGCCCGAACCGCACCTCAGCCGCCTGGTCGACGAGGCGGACGGCGAACTGCTCGTGGACGAGACCGACCTGTGGCCGGAGACCGGCGGCGAGTTCGTCACCACGCACCTGATCGTCAGCGCCGAGTTCCTGGAGTCCGACCCCGAGGCGGTCGAGAACCTGCTGCGCGGCCACATCGAGACCGTCGACTGGATCAACGAGAACCCCGAGGACGCCCAGACGGCGGCCATCGCCCACCTGGAGGCCCTCACCGGCGGCGGGCTCTCCCCCGAGGTCGTCGCCTCCGCGTTCGAGAACGTGACCTTCACGGTCGACCCGATCGCCCCCTCCCTCCAGGGCGGCGCCGAGCACGCCGAGGCCGTCGGCCTCCTCGACCCGGTGGAGCTGGACGGCATCTACGCCCTGGACCCGCTCAACGGCCTCCTCGCCGAGGCGGGCCGCGACGAGGTCGCCGGGCTCGGCTGACGGACGGCGGAGGGGCTCCGCCCCCGGGCCGGGATCCCACCGCCCGGGGGCGGAGGCCCCGCGCCGGCGTCGGGCCGCGGCGGCGGCCCGGCCGGGGCGGGGTGGCGGGGGGGCCGCTGGAGGGTC
>NZ_JBEXSY010000063.1:0-38661 GCF_040613895.1 Nocardiopsis sp. NPDC006198
CCGATCTCCCTTTCTGGCCCGCCCCCCCCCCCCCCCCGCGGGGGGCCCCGGGGCCGTCGCCGTTCGCACCCGGACACAGGGTCCCTGCGGGACTGCACAGGGACGCGTGTGAGGACTAAGGTCG
The DNA here is from genome assembly GCF_040613895.1 of Nocardiopsis sp. NPDC006198. NCBI lineage: Bacteria > Bacillati > Actinomycetota > Actinomycetes > Streptosporangiales > Nocardiopsidaceae > Nocardiopsis > Nocardiopsis sp. NPDC006198. The sequence continues at coordinate 125 of NZ_JBEXSY010000063.1, forward strand.
ACATGTCATCTGATCGAACCCACGACCCATCCTGAGCGGGACATGTCTGAACTGTCGAGCCCCTACGGCTCCTGGCCATCGCCCATCAGCGCCGGCGACGTCGCCCGAGGAGTGCGCCGGATGGCGTTCCCCTCCGTCGTGGGCGACGAGGTCTGGTGGGAGGAGAGCCGACCGGAGGAGGGACGGACCACCCTCATGCGGCGGGACGCCGACGGGACGGTGACCGACCTGCTGTCCGCGCCCTGGAGCGCGGGCACGCGGGTGCACGAGTACGGGGGACGGGCCTTCCTGCCCGTCCCCCGCCGTGACGACAAGGCCATCGCCCGTGTCGGCGTCGTGTTCTGCCGATCCTCCGACCAGCGCCTCTACCTGCTGGAACGCGGGACGAGAGAGCCGGTTCCCCTCACACCCGAACCCGAGGAGCCCGCGGCGCTGCGCTACGCCGACCCCGCGCTGAGCCCGGACGGGCGCAGTGTGCTGTGCGTGCGCGAGCAGCACGCGCGGGGCGCGGTGCGCCGGTCGATCGTGGCGGTGCCGCTCTCCGGTCGGGGGGCCGAGGACCCGTCGGCGGTGCGCGAGCTGGTGTCGGGGGCGGACTTCTACGCCTCGCCCACCCCCTCGCCCGGTGGCGGCCACCTGGCCTACGTGCGCTGGAACCACCCGCGCATGCCCTGGGACGGCAGTGAGCTGCGCGTGGGCGCGCTGGGCGAGACGGGCCTGTCCGCCGAGTACACGATCAAGGGGGGCGTGGACGAGTCGGTGGTGTCCCCCGCCTGGGTGGACGACGCGACCCTGTACGTGGCCTCGGACTGGCCCGGCTGGTGGAACCTGTACCAGGCGGGGACGACCGGGCAGCCGATCGCCCTGTACCCCGCGGAGGAGGAGTTCCACGCCTCGCCGGGCCGGCTGGGCAACCGGTCCTTCTGCGTTCTGGAGTCGGGGAAGGTCGTGGCGCTGCACGGGCACGCCGACCTGACGCCGGGCGTGTACGACCCCGACACCCTCGACCTGACACCCGTGGCGACCGACCTGACCACGTGGGGGATGCTGGACACGGACGGCCGCTCCGTGGTGGCGGTGGCCTCGTCCCCGGCCGAGCCCCCGTGCCTGGTGCGGCTGGACCCGGTCTCGGGACGGGTGGAGGTGCTGCGCCGGGCCGCCGAGGAACTGCCCGACCCCGCCTACCTCCCCGTCCCCCGGCAGGAACGGCTCCCCGGGCGCTACGGGGCGCCCGTGTACGCCAACGTGTACCCGCCGACCAACCCCGGCGCCGGGGCCACGGGGCCCGCGCCGTACGTGGTGTGGGCGCACGGGGGCCCGGTGTCGGTCAGCACGCTGGAGTTCGACCTGGCCAAGGCGTACTTCACGAGCCGCGGGATCGGCGTGGTGGACGTCAACTACGGGGGTTCCACCGGGTACGGCCGCTCGTACCGCAAGCGCCTGCACAAGGAGTGGGGCGTGGTGGACGTGGAGGACTGCTCCGCCGCCGCGCGGGCCCTCGTGGAGCAGGGGGTGGCCGACCCCGAGCGGCTGGCGATCCGCGGCCCGAGCGCCGGCGGGTACACGGCGCTGATGGCGCTGACCGGTGACACCTTCGCCTGCGGGGTGTCGCTGTTCGGCGTGACCGACCTGCTGGGGTTCGCCGAGAGCACGCACGACTTCGAGTCGCGGTTCCTGGACTCCCTCGTCGGCACGCTGCCGGGGTTCGTGGAGCGGTACCGCGAGCGCTCGCCGGTCAACCGGGCCGGGGACATCGATGCCCCGGTGCTGCTGCTGCAGGGGCTGGACGATCCCGTCGTCACCCCGGACCAGGCCTTCTCGATGGCGACCGCGCTGGGGCGCGGCGGGACCCCGTACGCCCTGCTGGAGTTCGAGGGCGAGGCGCACGGGTTCACCGCGGAGGACGTCCGCGTCCGGGCGCTGGAGGCCGAGCTGGCCTTCTACGCGAGGGTGTTCGGGTTCACGGCGGACGTGGCCCCACTCGAGCTGGTGACCGACCCGCCGGAGCCGCGCCCCGCGCCGGAGCCCGCCGGACCGCCCGGGGCGGACGCGGCGGCGGATCCGGGGACCGCCGCGACCGGCGACGAGGGCGCCGATCCCCCCGCGGAGGCCTCCGCCGGTGACCGGGGGTCCGGCGAACAGGCGGCGCACCCCGCCGGAACGGCCGGGGCGTCCGCTTCCGAGTGAGGCGGTCGGCGTGAGCGGGGCGGTGCCGGCCCCCGCGCCCCGCTCCGGGGAGCGGGGCGGGTCAGTCCTTCGGGGTGCCCACCCGCAGGCGGTTGCCGTCGGGGGCGCGCAGCTCGGTCCCGCGGGCCCGGGGGGCGCCCTCCACCGGGGCCCCGAACTCGGCGGCGCCCGCGTCGACGTCGCGTACCCGCAGGTGGACCAGGGTGTCGGGGCGGGCGTCGCCCTCGTGCTCGGACAGGAACGGCCGGACCTGCCCGCGGGCGACCCCGACGAAGGCGGGGAGGCCCGGCTCGAACCGGTGCTCCCACTCGTGGGTGGAGCCCGGGCGCCGGTACCGGGCCGAGGCCGCTTCGGCGTCGGCGTCGGCGACGCGAAGGATCGGGACGGCTTCCCCGTGCACGGGACCTCCCGTGGTCATCGGTCTCGCGGACCGCGCGGGCGGCCGACCCGGGAGGCGCGTCCCGGTCAGAGGTCGGGGTCGTACAGGTCGGCTTCGACGCCCTCGCGTTCGAGTTCCTCGCGGACGATCCGGTAGGACAGGCCCGAGGAGTAGCCCTTGCGGGCGAGGACGCCCAGGGCGCGCCGGATGCGGACCTCCCGGTCCCTGCCCCGGGTCGTGGCGAGGCGGCGGCGGGCCAGGTCGCGGGCGGCCTCCTCCTCGTCCTGGTCGCTCAGTTCCGCGACCGCCTCCTTGACGGTGTCCTCCTCCACGCCCCGGGTGCGCAGCTCCTGGGCGAGGGCGCGTCGGGACAGCCGCCTGCCGTGGTGGCGGGAGGAGACCCAGGCGCGGGAGAAGGCCGCGTCGTCGATCAGCCCTGCGTCGCCGAACGCCCCCAGGACGGCGTCGACGACCTCCTCCTGGAACTCCCTGCGGTGCAGTGCCCGTTCGAGCTGGGCGCGTGTGCGCGGGGAGTGGGTGAGCATCCGCAGGCACAGGGCGCGGGCCTGCGCCTCGGGATCGTCCCCGGGCGGTCCGGACCCGCCCGGGGAGGTGTGCTCGGAGGTGTCCTCGGGGCGTGCGCCGTCGGAGGGGCGCCGCCCCCCGGGCCGGCCCCGGTCACGCATCCGGCGCGGGCGCCTTGGCGGTCTTGGCCGGGGCGCGCTTGGCGGGCGCCTTGGCCGCGGTGTCCGCCGAGTCCTTCGCGGGCTCCTTGCCGCTCTCGGCCGCGGAGCCGGAGGCGCTGTCGTCGCCCTTGACGGGCACGCCCAGCTTCTCCTTGATCTTCTTCTCGATCTCGTTGGCCAGGTCGACGTTCTCGCGCATGAACGTGCGCGCGTTCTCCTTGCCCTGGCCCAGCTGGGTGCCCTCGTACGTGTACCAGGCGCCGGACTTGCGCACGATGCCGTGCTCCACGCCCAGGTCGATGAGGCTGCCCTCGCGGGAGACGCCGACGCCGTAGATGATGTCGAACTCCGCCTGCTTGAACGGCGGCGCGATCTTGTTCTTGACCACCTTGACCCGGGTGCGGTTGCCGACCGCGTCCGTGCCGTCCTTGAGGGTCTCGATACGGCGGACGTCCAGGCGGACCGACGCGTAGAACTTGAGCGCCTTGCCGCCGGTGGTCGTCTCCGGGGAGCCGAACATGACGCCGATCTTCTCGCGCAGCTGGTTGATGAAGATCGCGGTGGTGCCCGTCTGGTGCAGCACGCCGGCCATCTTGCGCAGCGCCTGCGACATCAGGCGGGCCTGCAGGCCGACGTGGCTGTCGCCCATCTCGCCCTCGATCTCGGCCCGGGGGACCAGTGCGGCCACCGAGTCGATCACGACGATGGAGACCGCGCCGGAGCGCACCAGCATGTCGACGATCTCCAGGGCCTGCTCACCGGTGTCCGGCTGGGAGAGCAGGAGGTTGTCGGTGTCGACGCCGATCTTCTTGGCGTACTCGGGGTCGAGCGCGTGCTCGGCGTCGACGAAGGCGGCGATGCCGCCCAGCTTCTGCGCGCTGGCCACCGCGTGCAGGGCGACGGTGGTCTTGCCGCTCGACTCGGGGCCGTAGACCTCGATGATCCGCCCCCGGGGCAGACCGCCGATGCCGAGCGCCACGTCGAGGGCGATCGCCCCGGTGGGGATCGACTCGATCGGCGGGCGATCATCGTCGCCCAGGCGCATGATGGAGCCCTTGCCGAACTGCCGCTCGATCTGCGCGAGCGCTGTGTCGAGAGCCTTGTCTCGGTCTCCAGATGCCACGGGATACCCCTGTTGTTGGGTGGGTGCCTTCTTCTTCATGATGCCCACGACGCTACGCGGTCGGTACGACAATCGCGACGTCCGACGTTCGCCTGTGGACAACCCACACTATCCGAACCTCTGTTCGATTTCGTGGGCGACCCGTGGACGAACCGTCGTCGCGGCGCGTCGGCGGCCCGCTCCGTCACCGCACGGAGAACGGGAGGTCGAACGCGTCACACACCGCCCGCCACACCTCCTTCGGGCTCGCCCCGTCGGCGAGCGCCTGCTGGACCGTCCTGGAGCCGAGACCCTCGATGACGTAGTCCTTGGCCAGGCTCTGCGCGTACGCCTCGCCGAACTGCTGGTGCATGTTGTTCCAGAAAGCAGTGAGTCTCATCGGCCCCAGTATCGGGGATCGGCGCGCCCGCCGCGGCCCTTCCGCCGTTCTGTCCCCCGCGGCGGGCACACTGGCGGGATGAGTCGTGTGTCGCATCCCCTCGAACGCTTCGGACCGGCCACGCGGACCTGGTTCGACCAGGCCTTCCCCGCCGGCCCGACCCCGGCGCAGGCGGGCGCCTGGGAGTCCGTCGCCGGGGGGAGCAACACGCTCGTGGTGGCCCCGACGGGGTCGGGCAAGACCCTCTCCGCGTTCCTGTGGTCCCTGGACCGCCTGCTCACCTCTCCCCCTCCCGAGGACCGCTCCAGGCGGTGCCGCGTGCTCTACGTCTCCCCGCTCAAGGCGCTGGCCGCGGACGTGGAGCGCAACCTGCGCGTCCCCCTCGCGGGGATCGCGGCCGCGGCCGGCGCCGCGGGCCGGGACCTGTCCCCGGTCACCGTGGGCGTGCGCACCGGGGACACCCCCGCCGACGAGCGGCGCAGGCTCGCCACCCGTCCTCCGGACGTCCTCATCACGACGCCCGAGTCGCTGTTCCTCGTGCTCACCTCGCGCGCCCGCGAGGGGCTCTCGGGGGTGGAGACGGTGATCGTGGACGAGGTGCACGCCCTGGCGGGCACCAAGCGCGGGGCCCACCTGGCGCTGAGCCTGGAACGGCTGGAGGCCCTGCTGGAGCGGCCCGCGCAGCGGATCGGCCTGTCGGCGACCGTGCGCCCGCCCGAGCTCGTCGCCGGGTTCCTCGGCGGAGCCGCGATCGTCTGCCCGCCCGACTCCCCCGGCCTGGACCTGCGCGTGGTGGTGCCCGTCCCCGACATGGAGGAGCCCGACGCCCCGGAGGCGGCGGCCCTGCCGCCCGGCGCCCCGGAGGAGACGGGCGCGGAGCCCGCGCCGCTCCCCGGGGCCCCGGACGCGGAGGGGCTCGGCGGGGACGCTCCCCCCGGCCGCCCCGGGCCGCTCGCCCCCCGGCCCCGCGCCGACGACGCCGGGAAGCTCCCGGAGCCGGACCCGCGCGGCCTCGGAGCCCGTCGGGGAGGGTCCATCTGGCCGCACGTCGAGCGCCGGGTCCTGGACCTCGTCGAGTCCCACCGGTCCACGATCGTCTTCACCAACGGCAGGCGCACGGCCGAGAAGCTGTGCGCCCGCGTCAACGACCTGTACGCGGAGCGGCACGGATCCGAGCTCCCGCCGGAGGGGCCGGCCGCGCAGGTCATGGGCCAGTCCGGCCAGAGCAGGGGCGGGGAGGCGGTGGTGGCGCGCGCCCACCACGGCTCGATGTCCAAGGCCGAGCGGGCGCTGATCGAGGACGACCTCAAGGCGGGGCGCCTGCGCTGCGTGGTGGCCACCTCCAGCCTGGAGCTGGGCGTGGACATGGGCGCGGTCGACCTCGTGGTCCAGGTGGCCGCGCCGCCGTCGGTCGCCAGCGGGCTGCAGAGGGTCGGGCGGGCCGGTCACCGGGTCGGCGAGACCTCGCAGGGCGTGTTCCTCCCCCAGTTCCGGGGGGACCTGCTGGCGACGACCGTGGTCGCCGAACGCATGCGCGCGGGCGGCATCGAACGGCTGGAGATGCCGCTCAACCCGCTGGACGTGCTGTCCCAGCACATCGTGGCGATGGTGGCCATGGACGACTGGCCGGTGGCCGAGCTGGCCGCCCTGGTGCGGCGGGCGGCCCCGTTCGCCGACCTGGCCGACTCCGTGCTGGAGTCGGTCCTGGACATGCTCTCGGGCCGCTACCCCTCGGACGAGTTCGCCGAGCTGCGCCCGCGCGTCGTGTGGGACCGGGAGGCGGACGTCCTGCGCGCGCGGCCGGGGGCGCAGCGGCTGGCCGTGATCAGCGGCGGCACCATCCCCGACCGCGGCCTGTACGGCGTGCACCTCGCGGGGCAGGACGGGGGCAGGGCGCCCACCAGGGTCGGCGAGCTGGACGAGGAGATGGTCTACGAGTCGCGCGTCGGCGACGTGTTCGTGCTGGGCTCCACGTCGTGGCGGATCGAGGCGATCACCGCCGACCGGGTCCTGGTCTCCCCGGCGCCGGGCAGACCGGGCCGGATGCCGTTCTGGAAGGCCGACGCCCAGGGCCGCCCGGTGGAGCTGGGCCGCGCGATCGGCGCCATGACCAGGCAGCTCGCCGACTCCGGCCCGGAGGAGGCGCTGGCCCTGGCCGAGGGAGCCGGGCTGGACCGCTGGGCCGCCCGGAACCTGGTGGCCTACGTCGCCGACCAGCGGTGGGCCACCGGTCAGGTGCCGGACGAGCGGACGGTCGTGGTCGAGCGCTTCCGCGACCAGGTCGGCGACTGGCGCGCGGTGGTCCACTCGCCGCTCGGGGCCCGGGTCCACGCGCCGTGGGCGCTGGCGATCGCGGCCCGGGTGCGGGAGCGGTTCGGGGCGGACGCCCAGGTGGTGCACGGCGACGACGGGATCGTGCTGCGGCTGCCCGACTCCGAGGGGCTCGACCGCGCGGGCGGGCTGGCCGACCTGGTGGCGCTGGACCCCGAGACGGTGGAGGGGGTCGTCACCGACGAGCTGACCGGTTCGGCCCTGTTCGCCTCCCGGTTCCGGGAGTGCGCGGCGCGGGCCCTGCTGCTCCCCCGCCAGCGCCCGGACCGGCGGATGCCGCTGTGGCAGCAGAGGCTGCGGGCCTCGCACCTGCTGTCGGTGGCGGGGCGGTACGGGTCGTTCCCGATCGTGCTGGAGACGGTGCGCGAGTGCCTTCGCGACGTGTTCGACGTGCCCGCGCTGGTGGAGGTGCTCCGCGACCTCCGTGCGAGGCGGACACGGGTGGTGGAGGTGCGCACGGAGCGCGCGTCGCCGTTCGCGCAGTCGCTGCTGATGGAGTACACGGCGGCGTTCCTGTACGAGGGCGACGCCCCTGCCGCCGAGGTGCGCGCGCAGGCCCTCACCCTGGACCCGTCCCTGCTGGCCGACCTCCTGGGCCACGCCGACCTGCGGGACCTGCTCGACCCCGACGTGGTGGAGCACGTCGGCGCCCTGCTCCAGCGGACCGCCGCCCCGGTGCGGGACGCCGAGGGCGCGGCGGACCTGCTGCGCGAGGTGGGGCCGCTGACGACGGAGGAGGCGGCCGTGCGGGGTGTGGAGGAGGCGTGGCTGGAGGGGTTGGCGGCCGAGGGCCGGATCGTGCGGATGCGTTTTCCGGGGGAGCGGCCCGGCGCGGCCGGGCGCTGGTGCGCGGTGGAGGACGTGGCGCGGCTGCGCGACGCCCTGGGCGCCGAGCCCCCGCCGGGGGTGCCCGCCGCCCTGCTCGAACCGGTGGCGGACGCCCGGCGCGACCTCGTGTCCCGGTACGCCCGCACGCACGGTCCGTTCACCGCCGCCGAGGCCGCGGAGCGGCTCGGCCTGCCCGAGGACGGGGTCCTGGGGGTGCTGCGCGTCCTGGCGCGCGAGGGCAGGGTGTCCCAGGGCGGGTTCCGGCCGGAGGGAACCGCTTCCCCGCCGTCCGCCGGCGGCGGGGCCCCGCGGCCGGGAGGGGCTGCCACCGAGTGGTGCGACGCCGACGTGCTCCGGAGGCTGAGGCGCGGTTCGATCGCGCGCCTGCGCCGGGAGGTGGAGCCCGTGGACCCGGCCGTCCTCGCCAGGTTCGCGCCGATGTGGCAGCGTGCGACCCCCTCGGAGCGGTGGCGCGGGCCGGACGCCGTGTTCGAGGCGGTGGAGTCGTTGCGGGGCGCTCCGGTCGCGGCCTCGTCCCTGGAGTCGCTGGTGCTGCCCGCCCGGGTCGAGGGGTACGCCCCGAACCGCCTGGACGAGCTGACCCAGGCGGGCGAGGTGGTCTGGGCCGGGGTCGGGCCCCTGCCCGGCGAGGACGGGTGGCTGACGCTGGTCCCGGCGGACGAGGCGGCGGTGCTGCTGCCCGACCCCCTGCTCCCCGAGGAGGGGACTCTGCCGCACACCGTGCTGGAGGCGCTGCGGGAGGGCGGGGCCCTGTTCTTCCGGGACGTGGCCGACCGGGCCGCCCGCGCCCTGGGCGCCGCGGCGGTCACCGACAGGGACCTGGTGGACGCGCTGTGGGCGCTGGTGTGGGACGGGCTGGTCACCAACGACACGCTCGCCCCGCTGCGCGCCCGGCTGGGCGCGGGAACGGCGCCGCGCAGGGCCCCCTCGCGCGCGGGGCGTGTGCGGCGGCCGGTGCTGCCGACCCGGTCGGGGCCTACCTCGGCTGCGGGCCGCTGGTGGGTGCTGCCCGAGCGGGAACCCGACCCCACCCGGCGCGCGCTGGCCCGGGTGGAGGCCCGGCTGGAGCGCGCGGGCCTGCTGGTGAGGGGGTGGCAGGGACGCAACGTCTCCCAGGAGGAGTACCGGGTGCTGCGGTCCATGGAGGAGTCCGGGCGGGCGCGCCGCGGCTACTTCGTGGAGGGGCTGGGCGGGGCCCAGTTCGCGCTGGCGGGGGCGGTGGACCGCTTGCGCGCGCTGTCCGGGGACGTCCCCGGCGGGGCGCTCGCGCCGGTGGTGCTGGCGGCGACCGACCCGGCCAACCCGTTCGGCACGGACCTGCCGTGGCCGAGGGGCCCCGAGGACTCGGCGTCGCGTCCGGGCCGGAACCCGGGTGCGGTGGTGGTGGTCGACGGCGGCCGCCCGACCCTCTACGTGGGAAGGGGAGGGCGCTCCGTCCTCACGTTCGGCTCGCCCCCGGACCTGCTGGAGCGGGCCGCACGGGCGCTGGCCGGGGTGGTGCGGGAGGGCGCCCTGGGCGCGCTGACCGTGGAGCGCTCGGACGGGACGGAGGTCTTCGGGACCCCTGTGGACGCCGCCCTGGTGTCGGCCGGGTTCCACGTCACCCCCAAGGGGCTGCGCCTGCGGCCCTGACCGGCGCGCAAACCCGTTGCCGCACGGCGGGGGCGGGTCCACAATGGCCCTCGGCCGGCAGGGGCCCGGCCGGCACGGAGGGGAGGCGTTCGTGGACCTGGAGGTCCGGCCGATGCGGCCGGAGGACGAGCCGCGCGTGGTGGAGGTGTCCCTGGCCGCGGACACGGTCTTCGCCGACGCCGGCGTGGTGCTCCCGCCGGACGACCCGCGGGAGATGCTCGCGCACGTGGAGGAGGTCCTGGTGGCGTGCGCACCGGGGGGCGGGCCGGTCGTCGGCCTGGCCGCGACCGTGACCGTCGGCGAGGGCCCCCACCTGGAACAGCTCGCCGTCCACCCCGCCCACGGACGGCGCGGCGCGGGCTCGGCGCTGCTGGAGGCGGTGTGCGGCGGGGCCGCGTCCGCCGGACACGCGCGCCTCACCCTCACCACGTTCCGCGACCTGCCGTGGAACGGCCCCTGGTACGCGGCGCGGGGGTTCTCCGTCGTGCCCCGCGCCGACTGGGGTCCGGCGCTGGAACAGGTGTGGGAGGCGGAGGAGCGGGCCGGGATCGGCGTCCTGCCGCGCGTGGTGATGGAGCGCCCCCTCTCCCCCGGCCCCTGAACGGCCCGTCCGGCCCGGGGCCCGCGGCGGACCGCCGCGGACCCCGGGCCGGACGCCGCGGGCGCCGTACCGGCCGGGAGCGTCCGCACGACACGCCGTAGACTCACGATCCCGTGTCCCCCCTCGCACCGGAGGCCCCCGTGCCGAGTCCCGACGCCGTTCCCTCCCCCCACCGGCCCCCGGCCCAGGAGCCCGCGACGACCGCGACGGAAGGGGACCGCCCTCCCCATCCCCCCGGCAGCCGGGCGCAGGGCGCGGTGATGATCGGCCTGAGCCTGGTGGCCGTCACGGCGGTCGCGGGCTCCCTGCTCGCGTTCGGTCCGGGGGCTCCCCTCGCGCAGGCGGCGGCCCCGGCGGCGACCGGCTCCCCCTCCGCCGCGGCCGAGGCCCCCGCCCTCGTCGAGCTCGCCGGGGAGTACGCGACCCTCCGGCACCCCGAGGGGTGGGAGGTCGCGGGGCCGAGCGTCGACTCACCGGACGAGGCCTCGGGGACCTTCGTCTTCCGGAGGATCACGGCGCCCGGCGGTGAGCACACGTTCTGCTTCAACGTGCACGAGACCGACGGCGACGGGCTCACCTCCCGAGAGGTACAGGAGGGGTGGGAGGCCGGCCTCTCCGAGGTCTCCGCCCTATCCGACGTGCGCAGGGTCGCCCTGGAGGAGGACCACTCGGCTCCGCCCGGGTGGGACACGACCCGCCTGGAGCTGACCTACACCAACAGCGACCGGGACGAACCCGACCGGTGGGTCGTCTGGCAGTACACCGTCATCGAGGAGGAGGGCCGTGGATACCTCGTCCAGGCCGACATCCCCGCGGCGGGCCTGCCCGTGTACGGGGACCTCGTGGACGCGGTGCTGGACTCGTTCGAGCCCGTACTCTGACCCCGGGCCCCGGGTCGGGGCCGAACCGGCCCCGGACACGCGTCGGCCGCCGTGCCCCCGACGGGTGAGGAGGGTCGGGGACACGGCGGCCGGCGGAGCGCGGGTCAGACGGTCGAGGAGAACACGTCGTCGCGGGCGCGTTCGAGCGCGTGCAGGAGGGCGCCGCGCACCACGGGGCTGCCCTCGACCAGGCCCAGGCCGACCTCGGTGGCGTTGGGGGCGATGCGGGCGGCGGCCGCCTGGACCCTCTCGGCCAGTTTGGCGCCTCCGGCCCGGGCGACGTCGCCGCCCAGGACCACGAGCCCGGGGTCGAGGATGACGCTGACCGCCGCCACCCCCCGCGCCAGGCGCTCGGCGAAGGCGTCCAGGAACGCGTCGCCCTCGGGCGATCCGGCCGCCGAGGCCTTCTCCACCACGTCCACGACGTCGGTGCCGTCGATCCCGTACTCCGCCGCGAGCTGCACCACCTGTCCCGCCTTGACCAGTGCCTGGAACCCGTGGGGCAGTTCCCTGGTCGCACCGTCCCGCAGGGACTCGTAGCCGCCGGACAGCCCGACGTCGACCGGCATCGGCGCGCCGGGGACCGGCAGGTAGCCGATCTCCCCCGCTCCGCCGGAGCGGCCCCGGTGGATGCGGCCGTCGATCATGGTGGACATGCCCACGCCGCCCGCCGCGCTGAGCCAGATGAGGACGAACTCGTCGACCCCCACGGCGGCCCCCTCGGCGTGCTCGGCCAGGGCGGCCAGGTTGACGTCGTTCTCGATCATGACCGAGCGCTTGAGGTCGGCCCGCAGCGCCTCCAGGATGCCCTCGTGCCAGGAGATCAGGTCGAAGGAGAAGCGGATGTCGCCGGTGCGCGGGTCGACGACGCCCGGTGTGCCGATGACGCACGCGCGCACCCTGTCGAGGGGGACCCCGGCCGTGTCCGCCAACCGCATGACGGCGGTGTGGACGAGGGACACCGGGTCGTCGGAGGCGCTCGGGTCGACGGTCACCTCGCTCATCACCCGGCCCGTGATGTCGGCGATCGTCGCGGTCACCGAGTGGGCGCTCACGTCGAGGGCCGCCACGTAGGCGCTCTCCGGAACCACCGCGTAGAGGGCGGCGTTGGGGCCCCGGCCCCCCGCCTGACTGCCGACGACGCGTACCAGGTCCCGTTCCTCCAGCCGCGCGAGCAGCTGGGAGGCGGTCACCTTGGACAGGCCGGTCCGCGTTCCCAGCTGCGTCCTGGTCAAGGGCCCCGCGGACAGGAGTAGCTCCAGTGCCGCGCGGTCGTTGAGCTGGCGTAGCAGCCGGGGAGTCCCCGGACGTTGAGACATAACCGTGACACCTCACCCTGTTTTTATTAGGAAAGTTTCCTGTTAATTTAGCTCACAACCTCACAAGAGGTCACGTCCTGGCAGGTCCGCGTTAATTTCGGGCCCTCCGGTACCCGCGCCGGCGGGGCGGCCAACGTGCTATCCCAGCACAACCCCCACAGAGACGTCGAGTCGGTGGGTGATCGTTCCATCATCCCAGCCCGGCTTGAGCACAGGCGTCGAATCCCCGGCGCGTGGTGCGAAGGGAGAATAGGTACACATGAGGTTCCCCAAGATCGCAGCGGCCACGGCCGTAGTCCTGCTCGCCGCCGCCTGCGGCGGCGGTTCCGACGACTCCAGCGGCGGTGAGGCCGAGAGCCTGACCGTCTGGGTCATGGGCACCTCGCAGGACCCCCTCGTCGAGTACTTCGACAACGCCGAGGCCCGCTTCCAGGAGACCCACCCCGGTGTCGAGGTCGACGTCGAGTTCATCCCCTGGCCCGACGCGCAGGAGTCCATCACCAACGCCCTCGCCGGCGGTGACGCCCCCGACGTCCTGGAGGTCGGCAACGACCAGGTGGCCGGCTGGGCCGCGCAGGGCGCCCTCCTCGACATCAGCGAGCAGGTCGGCGGCTGGGACGCCGCCGCGGGCATCGACGAGAACGCCCTGGAGTACGGCACCTACGAGGGCGTGCAGTACGGCGTCCCGTGGTTCTCCGGCGTCCGCACCCTCTACTACCGCGCCGACTGGCTGCGGGAGCTCGGGCACGAGCCCCCCGCCACCTGGGACGAGCTCGTCGAGGTCTCCGAGGCCATCCAGGAGGAGTACGACGTCCCCGGCTTCGCCGCTCCGACCGACTTCACCAACGGCATCGCCAGCTTCATCTGGAGCAACGGCGGTGAGATCGCGACCCAGAACGGCGACACGTGGGAGGGCAACCTGACCGACCCCGCCACCGTCGAGGCCGTCGAGTTCTACGCGAGCCTGACCACCGACGGCATCTCCCCGCAGGGCTACGTCGGCGAGAACGAGCTCGTCGCCCTGGCCGACATGGCCAACAGCGAGCTGGGCATGTACATCGACGGCGGCTGGGCCCTGGGCTCCATGGAGGAGCAGGCCGAGGACCCGGCGGTCCTGGAGAACATCGCCTCCGCCCCGATCCCCGGCGCCGACGGCATCGCCCCCGTCTTCGCGGGCGGTTCCGCCCTGACGGTCTTCACCACCACCGAGCACCCCGACGAGGCCTTCGACCTCCTCACCGTCCTCGGTGACGAGGAGGGCGGCAAGGGCTACGCCGACGTCGCCGGCTTCTTCCCCGCCTACCCGGCTCTCCTGGAGACCCCCGAGTACCAGGAGGACCCGGAGCGCGCGGCGGCCGCCACGCAGATGCAGAACACCCGCTTCTTCCCGACCACCCCGCGCTGGACCGCGGCCGACCAGGACAGCAAGATCCTGCCCGGCGCCGTCCTGGACATCGTCCGCGGCGGTGACGCCGAGGAGGTCCTGGGCGCCGCCAACGAGGAACTGGCCTCGATCCTCAACGAGCCGGTCGAGTAGTCCTCTCCACCCCACTGTGCAGAGCCGTGCGCGGGCGGGGTCCCTCCCGGACCCCGCCCGCCGCGGTCGGCCCACGCCTCGATTGAGAAGACCATGGCACACACCGTCGAACCGGCGAAACCGCGCGGGGACGAGGAGGCCGTCGCACCGGCCTCCGACGAGACCGCGCCGCGCCGCCGCAGAACTCCCGCCCCGTACCTGCTCATCACCCCGGCACTGATCCTCCTCGCGGTCGTGCTGCTCTGGCCGATCGTGCAGATGGTGTGGTACTCGCTCACGAGTTTCACCACACGCAACCTCCTTCCGAACCAGCCCGGCCCGGAATGGAACGGCTTCGCCCACTACCAGCAGCTGCTGACCGACCCCACGTTCTGGACGATCCTGCGCAACACGGTCGTGGTCTGCGTGCTGATGGTCGGCATCACGATGGTGCTGGGCACCCTCGTGGGCCTGCTGCTCCACAAGATGCCCAAGTGGTTCGCCGGGTTCGTGTCCATTGGCATGATGCTCGCCTGGGCCACCCCCGCGCTGAGCGCGTCGCTGGTCTTCCGCTGGCTGTTCCTGCCCGAGCGCGGCCTGGTCAACGTCGTCCTCGACCGGATGCCGGACTGGCTGGTGGGCAGCGGATGGCTGGAGTACAACTGGTTCCTCGAACCGGGCTCGCTGTTCTCGGTCCTGATCATGGTGATCGTCTGGCAGTCCTTCCCGTTCGTGGCCGTCTCCGTCCTCGCCGGGCTCAAGAGCATCCCGAACGAGCTGTACGAGGCCGCGCGGATGGACGGCGCGAGCGCCTGGAAGGCCTTCTGGAACGTCACGTTCCCGATGCTGCGCCCGCTGTTCGCCCTGCTGCTCGTCCTCCAGATCATCTGGGACCTGAGGGTGTTCACCCAGCTGTACATCCTGGCGAACAGCTTCCAGAACCAGGACGTCTACCTGCTCTCGTACTACATCTACCAGCAGGGGTTCAGCGCCAGCCCGGCCAACTACGGCATGGGCTCGGCGATCGCGGTGGTCATGACCGTGATGATCCTCGGAGTCACCGCGTACTACCTGCGCATCATGATCCGCCAGGGGGAGACCCGATGACCGCGATCGACAACACCGCCGGCCCCTCCGCCCGGGCCGCCACCGCCGCGACCGGCGGCTCCGGAGCCGGGCGCCGCCGGGGCGCCGAGCGCGTCTACCGCCGCAGCCCGCTGCGCCGCCTGCGCTCCCTGCCGCTGTACCTGGCCGGGATCGCGGTGTTCCTCTTCTCGGTCTTCCCGGTGTACTGGATGGTCGTCACGGCCTTCAAGCCGGTGGGCGAGATCTTCACCCGGAACCAGACCCTGTTCCCGAGCGCGCCGACCCTGGAGCACTTCGACCGGGTCGTCAACGGCCAGCTCATCCCGGGTGTGAACTTCTGGCAGTTCCTGGGCAACAGCCTCGTCGTGACGCTCTTCGCCGTGGGCATGGGAGCGTTCCTGTCGCTGCTCGCGGCGGTGGCCGTCGCCCGCTTCCGGTTCAAGCTGCGCACCGCGTTCATCATCCTGCTGATGATCATCCAGATGGTGCCGATGGAAGCGATGATCATCTCGATCTTCCTCAACTTCCGCCAGCTGTCCGACGCCAGCGGCGTGCAGCTGCTCGGCAACCTGTCCGGCCTGCTCATCGTCTACACGGCCGTCTCCCTGCCGATCACGATCATGATGCTGCGCGGGTTCGTCGCGGCGGTGCCCAAGGAGCTGGAGGAGGCCGCGGCCATCGACGGCGCCAGCGCCTGGACCATCTTCTGGCGCATCCTGATGCCGCTGGTCGCGCCGGGCCTGGTCGCCGCGAGCATCTTCGCGTTCATCACCGCCTGGAACGAGTTCATCGTCGCGCTGACGTTCCTGGGCCGCAGCACGGACCACTACACGCTGCCGCTGACCCTGTCGTACTACTTCGGCCGGTTCGGCACCGAGTGGGGACCGATCATGGCGGCCTCCACCCTGCTGACCATCCCCGTGATGGTCTTCTTCCTGTTCGTCCAGCGGCGCATGGTCTCCGGTCTGACCATGGGAGCCGTCAAGGGCTGACCGGGCCCCACCCCGGGCGGGACCGCGGCCGGTGCCGCGGGCCCCGCCCGGGCACGCCCGCCGCACCGCTTCCCTACCCGTGTTCCCGCCACCCGTCTGCCCGAATGTCGCCCTCACCACCCCGATGGGGAGCCGCCGGCTCCAGTGGTGACCTCCCGGGCACCCCTATGCTCACCGAACGGAGCTCGTCATGCCGTACGACCCGACCCTGGCGCGTCTGGCCAACGCCACGCTGCTGGTGCCCTTCGAGTCCTACCACGCCCCTCGCTGGGTCCTGGAGGGTCTGGCGGACGGCATCTCCGGCGTCTGCCTGTTCCACAACAACCTGGACACACCCGAACAGGTGACCGCGCTGAACGCGGCCCTGTCCGAGGCCACGGACACCCCGCTGATCTCGCTGGACGAGGAGGGCGGCGACGTCACCCGCATCGGCCAGGCGCGCGGCAGCGACTACCCGGGCAACGCGGCCCTGGGCGCGGTGGACGACCCGGACCTGACCCGCGACACCCACCGCTCGATGGGCGACCGCCTCGCCGCCCTGGGCTTCAACCTGGACCTGGCGCCCTCGGTGGACGTCAACGTCGCCGACGACAACCCCGTGATCGGCACCCGGTCCTTCGGCTCCGACGCCGAACTGGTGGCCCGCCACGCGGCGGCCGCCGTGATCGGCCTCCAGGCCGCCGGCGTGGCCGCCTGCGCCAAGCACTTCCCCGGCCACGGCGCCACCTCCCAGGACTCCCACCACACGCTTCCCCGCGTGGAGGCCGACGCCGACCTCCTGCACCGCCGCGAGCTGCTCCCCTTCCGCGCGGCCGTGGAGGCCGGCGTGCAGTCGATCCTGACCGCGCACATCGAGCTGCCCGGCCTGGGCGGCGAGGGCCCGGCCACGCTCGCGCCGCACATCCTCAACGACCTCCTCCGCGACGAGCTGGGCTTCCGGGGCACCGTGGTCAGCGACGCCATGGACATGGACGGCGTCAGCGGCCGGATCGGCATCCCGGAGGCGAGCGTGCTCGCCGTGGCCGCCGGTGTCGACCTGCTGTGCCTGGGCCGCCGGGTCTACGAGGACCAGATCGAGCTGATCCGCGCCGCCCTGGTCACCGCGGTGCGCGAGGGCCGCCTCCCCGGGCAGCGCCTGGAGGAGGCCGCCGAGCGGAACGCGCGCCTGCGCACCTGGATCCGCGAGACGTCCGCGCGCAGGGCGGCCGCCCCCGCCGACGAGCCCGTCGGGCTGGCCGGGGCCCGCCGCGCCGTGCGCGTGGACGGCGACCTCCCGCCCCTGAGCGACCCGTTCGTGGTCGAGGTGGACGCCCCCGCCGGCATGGCCGTGGGCGAGGTCCCCTGGGGGCTGGCCCCCTGGTTCCCCGGCTCGGAGCGCGTCGCCCCCGACGCCGCCCAGGCGGACCGGCTCCTCGCCGGCGCCCGGGGGCGCGACCTGGTGGTCGTCGTGAGGGACGCGCACCGCTATCCGGAGGCCCGGGCGCTCGTGAGCCGCCTGCTCGACGCCCGTCCCGGGGCCGTGGTGGTGGAGATGGGCCTTCCCATCTGGCGTCCCGACTGCGGCGCCTACGTGAGCACCTACGGGGCCGCGCACGTGAACGGCCTGAGCGCGGCCGAACTGCTGGGGGGCGCCGTGGGCGCGCCCGCCCCCGGCGTGAGCTGAGGCCCCGCTCCCCCGGGGTCCGGCGCTCCCGGCCCGGTCCCGCCGCACGGCGGGGCCGGGCCGGATCCGTTCACGCGGTCCGCCGCGTCCCGCCGCCGGACGCCCGGGAACCCGGAGCGCGGGCGCCGGGGAGGGACACCGCCGGTGTCCCCGAAACCCGGTAGGAGAAGTACCCTTGGCCTGTAGCATCCCGGTCCGTCGGCACACCTGCCGGCGCCCGGTGCCCCATTCGCCCTTCTAACCACGGCATAATCACAGCATGCGCCTTTCAGCCCGGGTCGATTACGCGCTTCGCGCGGCAGCGGAACTCGCTGTCGCCGGCGACGGGCCGGTGACGGCCGAGCAGCTAGCACGCGCTCAGGCCATCCCCGGAAAATTCCTAGAGAACATCCTCACCCAGCTACGCCGTGCCGGGCTGGTGCGCAGCCAACGCGGCCCCGTCGGCGGTTACTGGCTGGCCCGACCAGCGGCGGAGATCTCTCTCGCCGACATCATCCGAGCGGTCGACGGGCCGCTCGCCAACGTGCGCGGGGAACGCCCCGAGCACGTGGACTACGACGGCGCGGCCCGCAGCCTGCAACAGGTGTGGATCGCGCTGCGCGCCAGCGAGCGCGCCATCCTGGAGGGGGTCAACCTCCAGCACCTGGTGACGAACGAGCTGCCCGAGGCGGTGCGTACGCTGGCGGAGGACCCCGAGGCCTGGGTGAACCACACCCACCGCTGACCGCGGCTGCGCCGGCGGGCGTCCTCGCGCCGTCCCGCACGTGAAGGAGCCGGCCACCCGAGGGTGGCCGGCTCCTTCACGTGGTCAGGGTGCGGCTGTACGGACAGTTCCCGGCCGGGGTCAGACCCCGACCATGTCGGCGACCTGGGGAACACGATCCGGTACCGGCTCGATGCCGAGGTCCTGGGCGGGGACGGGGTCGGTCGTGACCGCGTCACCCAGCAGAGCGGCCTCCTGCAGCTCGGCGAGGGCGAGCTGGTCGGAGACCTCCCTCAGAACCTGCGAAAGCGGGACCCCCAGGGCCCCGCAGATCGACGAGAGCAGTTCGGAAGAGGCTTCCTTCTGCCCGCGCTCGACCTCGGACAGGTATCCGAGGGATACACGCGCATCGGCCGACACCTCGCGGAGGGTGCGGCCCTGGCGCTGCCGCAGCCGCCTGAGCACGTCACCCAGTAGGTGACGAAGCAGGACCATCATTCGCGCTCCCTCCCACCGGTAGCGACCTTCATATACAACACCGTACCTGCCCCACGCCCGATTCGGGCACCTCTTGCCGTCCTGTTCGCTGGAGGGGGAACCTCACTCGGGGGTGGTTTTGTTCCCGAGTGCCGGGAGAGGGAGGACTGCCCCAATGGTTCAGGTCCGGGTGTTTCCCGCCGTGCTCCCGCGAACAACCGAGTCCAGGAGCGACAGCGCGCCCTCGACCGTGCGGTATCGGATACCCGCACGATCCCCGGTGAAACTGAACCGGCGGACGAACGTCCGGTCGTCCCAGGTGGCGACGGCCGCATAGACGGTGCCGACGGGCTGCCCGTCCTGGGGTTGGGGTCCGGCGACGCCGGTCACCGCGACCCCGTGGTCGGCGCCGAACAGGCGCCTGGCGCCGCGGGCCATGTGGGCGGCCACGTCGGGGTGCACGGCTCCGTGCTCGGCCAGGAGGTCCTCGGGGACCCCCAGGACGGCCGCCTTGGCATCGGTGGCGTAGGTCACCACGCCGCCGCGGTAGGTGCGGGAGGAACCGGGGACGGCGGTCAGGTGGGCGCCGATCAGGCCGCCCGTCAGGGACTCGGCGGTGGCGCAGGTCCCACCGCTCTCCAGCAGGGCGCGGTGGACGGCCCCGGCAGCCGTCAGCGACTCGACGGGGAACTCCCTGACCTCGGAGCCCAGACCCACCCGGTCCTCCTGCTGGTTCATCCCCCGGTGTCCCTCCTCGCGCGCACGGCGCGCACGGCGTCCAGCACGTAGGCCCCGCCGGTCCACAGGGTCACGAACAGGGCCGCGCCCATCACGATGTGCGCGAACCACACGAAGAGGTCGCTGAACGGCAGGACCTGGAGCGGGAACAGGTAGACGCTGATGGCCACGATCTGGAGGACCGTCTTGAGCTTGCCGCCCCTGCTCGCCGGCATGACGACGTAGCGCAGGACCGCGAAGCGCAGGGCGGTGACGCCCCACTCGCGGACCAGGATCGCGATGGTCACCCACCACCACAGGTCGCCCTGGAGGGACAGCACGACGAGCGCGGACCCGGTGAGCGCCTTGTCCGCGATCGGGTCGACGATCTTGCCGAAGTCGGTGACCAGGTTGTGGCGGCGGGCGAGCTCGCCGTCGATGCGGTCGGTGATGGCGGCGATCACGAAGACGGCGAAGGCGGCGAACCGCCACCATGATCCGTCCAGGAACATGAACCACACGAAGACCGGGACCATGACCAGGCGGCTCATGGTGAGGATGTTCGCGATGTTCCACAGCGGAACGTGGGGGGCGGGCGTCGCCGCGTCGTGGGTGCTCATCTGTCCCCGGCTTCCCCGCCCGGCCGGGTCTCGTCCTGCTCGGCGACGAGGTCGGCGCCGGCCGACTGGACGACCGTGGCGGGCACCAGGTCGCCGACGGCGAGGCCCTCGCCGTACAGGATGGTGCTGCCGTCCACCTCGGGGGCCTGGTGGTCGGCCCGGCCCTCGTAGGCGCCGTCCTCCAGCACGCTCTCCACCAGGACGGTCACCTCGGTGCCGATCCGCTCCTCGGCCCGCTGGACCATCAGCTCCTCGGAGAGCCGGTTGAGCCGGTCCACGCGCTCCTGGACCACCTCGGCCGGGAGCTTGCCCTCGTGGGAGAGTGCCTCGGTCCCGTCCTCGTCCGAGTAGCCGAAGATGCCGATGGCGTCGAGGCGGGCCTCGGAGAGGAAGGAGACCAGGTCCTCGAACTCGGCCTCGGTCTCACCGGGGAAGCCCACGATGAAGTTCGAGCGCGCCCCGGCCTCGGGGGTCCGCTTGCGCACGGTGTCCAGGAGCTCCAGGAAGCGCTCGCGGTCGCCGAAGCGGCGCATGCGGCGCAGCAGGGTGCCGCTGGCGTGCTGGAAGGACAGGTCGAAGTAGGGGACGACGCCGGGGGTGCCGGTGAGGACGTCCACCAGGCCGGGACGGACCTCGGCGGGCTGGAGGTAGCTGACGCGGACGCGCTCCAGGCCCTCCACTGCGGCGAGGCGGGGCAGCAGCTTCTCCAGGGCGCGCACGTCGCCCAGGTCCTTGCCGTAGGACGTGGAGTTCTCGCTGACCAGGAAGACCTCGCGGACGCCCTCCCCCGCCAGCCACTCGGCCTCGCGCACGATCTCGTCGGGGTGCCGGGAGAGGTAGGCCCCGCGGAAGGTCGGGATGGCGCAGAAGGTGCAGCGGCGGTCGCAGCCCGAGGCGATCTTGAGGTTGGCGACCGGCCCGCCGGTGAGACGGCGGCGCGGCACCGCCGCGCGGTAGGGCAGCTCGGTGCCGTCGGCCCCGGGCGCCTCGGCGAAGCCCGCGTGGCCGGGGACGTGCACCTGGGAGGCGTCGCGGTCGGCGGGGCTGATGGGCAGGAGCGTGCGCCGGTCGCGGGGGTCGTGCGGGACGAGCTTGCGGCCGGCCACGACGTCGTCGAGCCGGTCGGTGATGGCGGAGTAGTCGTCGAACCCGATGACCTGGGCCTCGGGGAGGGCGTCGGCCAGCTCGGAGCCGTACCGTTCTGCCATGCACCCCGCGGCCACGACCTTGCCGCCGTTCTCGGCCGCTTCGAGGAGGGTCTCGATGGAGTCCTGTTTGGCCGCGTCGATGAACCCGCAGGTGTTGACCACGGTGACGTCGGCCTTGGTGTCGCCGTCGACGAGGTCCCAGCCGCCCGCGGACAGACGCCCGGCCAGCTCTTCGGAGTCGACCTCGTTACGCGCACACCCCAGGGTGACGAGAGAGACAGTACGGCGCGATGACATGGCTTCCAAGCGTGTGGGAGAGCTTCGAGTGTGATGCGGGGGCCGGGGCGGACCGCTCGGACCGCGCGCACGGCGCGGCGCCGGTGGGCGCCGCCCGCAGCCCCCCACATTACCTTGGTCGGCTCACCCGCCCGTACCCCGGCCCGTCTTCCCCCAGGCAGCGGGCCGTGACGTCACCGGTCGAAGCCGTCGGGGCCGATGGCGACCTCCTTGACCTCACCGATCTCCCCGGCGGGCCCGAGGACCTCGCCGTCGACGGAGACCTCGACCGAGCCGGCGTCGCCGACCCACAGGCTGACGCCCTCCTCCGTCGCGTACTCCTGCGGCTCGCCCTTCAGGAGGAAGCCGGTGAACAGGTCGCTGCCGTCGGGGGCGGTGACCTTGATCCAGCTGCGTCCGGCGGACTCCAGCCCGAGGGTGAACTCGGCGGGCTCCTCGGCCTGTTCCGCCGCGGGCACGACGGCCGCGTCGTCCGCGCCCGCCCGCCCCTCCCCCGGGAGGACCGCGGAGTCCACGGTTTCGCCGCCCCCGTTGGACTCGAACGCGGTGCGCAGCGGGTTGCCCCCGTCCCAGTCCTGCCAGGTGCGGACGCCGACGACGACTCCCAGGAGGATGATGACGCCGACCACGGCCCAGGGCCAGTGGCGGCGGACCGCCTCGCCCCGCCGCCTGCGCGCGGCCGTGACCGCGGGGCGCGGCGCGGGCCTCGTGTCCCCGGGCCGGGTGCCGGCGTCCTCCCTCGGCCTCGGGACGCCCCGGGTGCCCCGCCGGGAGCCGGCCTCCTGCGCTCCGGGGCCGGCGTCCTCCGCCTCCCCGCGGGAACGGCCCCCGCGCACGCCGGGGCGCAGGCGCTGGTCCCGCTCGAAGTGGCCCCAGCGCTCGGCGGCGGCACCGGGGTCGTCCTCGCCGAAGCTCGGGAGCGGCCCCGCCATCGGCTCCTCGTCGTCGGCCGCGTACGCCTCGCCCCGCTCGGCGGCCACCGCCGCCCTGACCGCGGCGGGCGAGGCCGCCGGGTGGCGCGGCGGGGGGACGAAGGCCGGGGCGTCCGACGACGCGTGCTCGCGGTCGTACTCGGCCAGCAGCGGCGCCGGGTCCAGGCCGAGCGCCCTGCTGAGGCCGCGGATGTGGCCGCGTGCGTAGAAGTCCCCGCCGCAGGGGACGAAGTCCTCCTCCTCGATTCCCTTGAGGACCGACTGCCGTATGCGCGTACGGGCGCTGAGGTCCGCGACCGTGTACCCCGCCGCGATTCGGGCGCCGGACAGGGTCTGACCGATCGTCGCCATGCGCACTCCTTCCGCGACTGTGTGTGACTGAATGGTCTCCACTCTGCCGTCCGGGGGTCGCCGACGCAGTTCACCACGCCCCATGAAGCTCTCAAGAACACGCCAAAGAGGGCACCGGCGCACAGAATGTCACCGCCTCCGTGCGGCAGGAGCGTGCTCCGGCGAAGACCCGGCACCCCGCCCGCGGGCCGGCTCAGCCCCCGCGGATCTCCGTCAGAACGCCCGGGAGCTCGTCCGGCGTGACGAGGACGTCGCGCGCCTTGGAGCCCTCGCTGGGGCCCACGACGTCGCGGCTCTCCATCAGGTCCATCAGGCGGCCCGCCTTCGCGAAGCCGACGCGCAGTTTGCGCTGGAGCATGGACGTCGACCCGAACTGGGTGGTGACCACCAGTTCGACGGCCTGGAGGAGGAGGTCGAGGTCGTCGCCGATGTCCTCGTCGATCTCCTTCTTCTTGCCCTCGGGGGCCGCGACGTCCTCGCGGTAGCTGGGCTCGGACTGCTTCTTGCAGTGCTCGACGATCGCCCGGATCTCCTTCTCGCTGACCCAGGCGTTCTGGAGGCGGATGGACTTGCCCGCGCCCATCGGCAGGAAGAGGGAGTCGCCCTTGCCCACCAGCTTCTCGGCGCCGGGCTGGTCGAGGATGACGCGGCTGTCGGCGAGGCTGGAGGTGGCGAAGGCGAGCCGGGAGGGCACGTTGGCCTTGATCAGCCCGGTGACGACGTCGACGCTGGGCCGCTGGGTCGCGAGCACCAGGTGGATCCCGGCGGCACGGGCCAGCTGCGTGATGCGCACGACCGCGTCCTCGACGTCGCGCGGGGCGACCATCATCAGGTCGGCCAGCTCGTCCACGATCACCAGCAGGTACGGGTAGGCCTCGTACACGCGCTCGCTGCCCGGAGGGGCGGTCAGCTGCCCGGCGCGCACGGCGGCGTTGAAGTCGTCCACGTGCCGGTACCCCGAGGCCGCCAGGTCGTCGTAGCGGCGGTCCATCTCCCCCACCACCCACTGCAGGGCCTCCGCGGCCCGCTTGGGGTTGGTGATGATGGGCGTGATCAGGTGCGGGATGCCCTCGTACATGGTCAGCTCGACCCGCTTGGGGTCGACCAGGATCATCCGCACCTCGTCGGGGGTCGCCCGCATCATCAGCGAGGTGATCAGCCCGTTGATGCAGGTGGACTTGCCGGCGCCGGTCGCGCCGGCCACCAGCACGTGCGGCATCTTGGCCAGGTTGGCCACCACGTTGGAGCCCTCGACGTCCTTGCCCAGGCCCACCAGCATGGGGTGGTCGTCGGAGGTCGCGGCCGTCGAGCCCAGGACGTCGCCGAGGCTGACGAGGTCCTTGTCGGTGTTGGGGATCTCGATGCCGATCGCGGACTTGCCGGGGATGGGCGACTGGATCCGCACGTCGGCGCTCTTGACCGCCAGGGAGATGTTCTTGGCCAGCGCGGTGACCTTCTCGACCTTGACGGCCGGGCCCAGCTCGATCTCGTAGCGGGTGACGGTGGGGCCGCGCGTGAACCCGGTGACCTCGGCGTCGATGCCGAACTGGGTCAGCACCCCCGACAGCGCGGCGACCACGTCGTCGTTGGCCTTGGTGCGGGGCTTGACCGGGCTGCCCGGCTTGAGCATCCCCGGCGCCGGCAGCTCGTAGTCGCCCTCGACCACCCGGGACGGGATGGTCAGCTGCTCGGTCACGGCGGGGGGCGGCGTGGGGTCGGGGACGTCGACCTTCTTGCGGCCGGGCCTCTTCTTCCCGGTCGCGGTCGCGGCCGCCGCGGCGGCCTCCTCCTCGTCGGTGAGGGCGGGGGCGACGGGCTCCACCGGCACCACCGGGCTGTCGTAGGGGCGCTCGTGATCGCCCGCCACCGTCCCGGCCTCCGCCTCCTTCTTCGGCTTGCGCTTGCGGGGCCGAGCGGCCTTGGGCGCGGGGTCCGCGCCGAGGATGCCGATGCCCGAGTCGGGACCGGTGTCCCGCTCCATGAGGGCGTTGAACAGCGTCTGGAGGCGTTCGGGGACGCGCCGGATGGGGGTGGCGGTGACCACCAGGACTCCGAAGACCAGCACGAGGGCGAGCAGGACGCCGGTCAGCCACGGGGTGACGACGGCGCTGAGGGGGCCCGCCGCGACGAAGCCGATGAGCCCCCCCGACTCCTGGAGAGCCTCCAGGCCGTCGGAGGGCTCCGGGAGGCCGTTGGCGATGTGGATCAGCCCGAGCAGCCCCAGCATGATCGAGACGGTGCCGATGAACAGCCGCCCGCCGTCCCCCTCCCGGCCCGAGCCGGGGGTGCGCATGAGCTTGACCGAGACCGGCAGGAACAGCAGCGGCAGGATCGGCGAGAACGTGCCGAAGCCGCCGACCACGATCATGCGGGTGTACTCCAGCAGCGGCCCCTCGCTCCGCCACCACACGGCGGCGGCGACGAGGACGCCCGCGGCCAGCAGGACCAGGCCGATGCCGTCGCGGCGCAGGTCGGGGTCGAGGTCGCGCGCGCTGCGGCCGACGGCGCGCGCGGCGCCGCCCACGGTGTGCGCGACCAGTTTCCACAGCACGAGCAGGAACTGGCCGAACATGGTGAAGGCGAAGGCGATGGGCCCGTCCGGCATGCGCTTCTTCGGCGCGGGCTTGCGGGCGGCGGGCTTCTTGCGTCCGGAACCACCGGAGGAGGCACGCGTGGCCATCGGGGTCACCTCCACGGGGGACGGGGTCGGTCGGACGGCCGGGCAGAACGGCCCGTCACGGCGGGCAGCCTACTGAAGCGTCCACCCCCTTGGCCCGTACCGGGACGGCGTGTCGCCCGAATCGGCCGGCGGCGCCCCGCCCGCGGTGCCCCCGTGGGCCGCCCGGCCCACGGGAACGGCCCGAGGCGCGCGCCTCGGGCCGTTCCCGTGCCCAGGTCCGGGGGCGCCCCCCGGACCGGTCGGTCAGACCTCGACCAGGACAGGGATGATCATGGGACGACGACGGTACGTGTCGTTGACCCAGCGGCCCGTGTTGCGGCGGATGAGCTGCCGCAGCTGGTGCGGGTCGTTGACCCCGTCCCGGGCCGCCTTGTCCAGGGAGTCCTGGATCTTGTCGATGACGTCGTCGAAGGCGGCGGCGCCGATGCCCGCGCCCCGGGTGTGGATCTCGGGCTCCCCGAGGATCTTGCCGGTCCCGGAGTCCACCGCGACGACGACGGAGATGAACCCCTCCTCGCCGAGGATGCGGCGGTCCTTGAGCGAGGCGTCGGTGACGTCGCCGACCGAGGCTCCGTCCACGTACACGTACCCGGCCTGGACCGCGCCCACGATCTTGGCCCGGTTCTTGTACAGGTCCACCACCACGCCGTCCTCGGCGATGATGATCCGGTCCGAGGGGACGCCCGTGAGCTTGGCCAGGTCGGCGTGGGCGCGCATGTGCCGCCACTCGCCGTGCACCGGCATGAAGTTGCGCGGACGCACCATGTTGAGCACGTACAGCAGCTCACCGGCGGACGCGTGCCCGGACACGTGCACGAGGGCGTTGCCCTTGTGCACGACCTTGGCGCCCCAGCGGGTCAGGCCGTTGATCACCCGGTTGACGGAGTTCTCGTTGCCGGGGATCAGCGAGGAGGCGAGCAGGACGGTGTCGTCCTGCTCGATCCGGATCTGGTGGTCGCGGTTGGCCATCCGGCTCAGCGCCGACATGGGCTCGCCCTGCGAGCCCGTGCAGATCAGCACGGCCTCGTCCGGCCGCATCTGGTCGAGCTGCTTGACGTCGATGATCGTGTCGCCGGGGATGCTCAGGTAGCCCAGGTCGCGCGCGATGTTCATGTTGCGGACCATCGAGCGGCCCACGAACGCGATCTTGCGGCCGTGCTTGGACGCGGCGTCGATGACCTGCTGGACGCGGTGCACGTGCGAGGCGAAGCAGGCCACCACGATGCGCTTCTCGGCCTGCCGGAACACCTTGTCGATGGCCTCGGACAGGTTGCGCTCGTTGACGATGAACCCGGGCTGCTCGGCGTTGGTGGAGTCCGACAGCAGCAGGTCCACGCCCTCGTCGCCGAACCGGGCGAACCCGGCCAGGTCGGTGAGGCGGCCGTCCAGCGGCAGCTGGTCCATCTTGAAGTCACCGGTGTGCAGCACCGACCCGCCGGGGGTGCGGATGCCGACGGCCAGCGCGTCCGGGATGGAGTGGTTGACCGCGAAGAACTCCAGGTCGAAGGCGCCGAACTCGTGCCGCTCGCCCTCCTCCACCTGGAGGGTCTCCGGCTTGATGCGGTGCTCGCCCAGCTTGGCGGTGATCAGCGCCAGGGTCAGGCGGGAGCCGACGATCGGGATGTCGGCCCGCTCGCGCAGCAGGAACGGGATACCGCCGATGTGGTCCTCGTGCCCGTGGGTGAGCACGACCGCCTCGATGTCGTCGAGCCGGTCCCGGATGTAGTCGAAGTCCGGCAGGATCAGGTCGACGCCGGGCTGCTCCTCCTCGGGGAAGAGCACGCCGCAGTCGACGACGAGCAGGCGGCCGTCGTACTCGAAGACCGTCATGTTGCGGCCGATCTCGCCGAGGCCGCCCAGGGCGACGACGCGCAGCGCGCCCTTGCCCAGGGGCGGGGGCGAGGTCAGTTCGGGGTGCGGGTGGCTCATACAGATCCCTCCGTGAGGCGCTCGACGCGCACGGCGCTGGCGGGGACGGCCTGGTGCGGGGCCAGTCCGATGGGGCCCTTGACGCCGGCGGCGGCAAGGTCTTCGCGCAGCAGGGCCTGGAGCTCGACCGACGCGTCGGTGAGCGGGGTGCGCACGGGACCGGAGGGCAGCCCGAACTGGTTCAGGATGGCCTTGGTCGTGATGACGCCCTGGGTGCGGAACATACCGGTGTAGACCGGGGTGAGGCGGCGGTGGATGGCCAGCGCCTGCCCGACCTCGCCCTTCTCGAAGGCGTCGATCATCTCGCGCAGGTCGGAGCCGACGATGTGGCCGACCACGCTGACGAAACCGGCCGCGCCGACGGACAGCAGCGGCAGGTTGAGGATGTCGGTGCCGCAGTAGAAGGCCAGGTCGGTCCGCTCCATCACCCAGGAGCTGGCGCCGATGTTGTCCTTGGCGTCCTTGTTCGCGACGATGCGGGGGTGCTCGGCCAGGCGGACGAGGGTCTCCGACGCGATCGGCGTGCCGGTGCGGTGCGGGATGTCGTAGAGCATGACCGGCAGCTCGGTGGTGTCCGCGATCTCGGTGAAGTGCCTGATCAGGCCTTCCTGAGGCGGCTTGTTGTAGTAGGGCGTCACGGTCAGCAGACCGTGCGCGCCCGCCTTCTCCGCGGCCTTGGCGAGCCTCACGCTGTGGCGGGTGTCGTTGGTCCCGACCCCGGCGATGACCCTGGCGCGGTCGCCGACCGCCTCCAGGACCGCCCTGAGCAGGCGGTCCTTCTCGTCGTCACTGGTGGTCGGCGACTCACCCGTGGTGCCGCTGATGATGAGGCCGTCGTTGTTCTGCTCGTCGACGAGGTACGTGGCCAGTCTGGCCGCGCCCTCGTAGTCGAGTTCGCCGTCGTCGAGCATGGGCGTGACCATCGCGGTCAGCATCTTGCCGAACGGGCGGTTCTTGGTGTCCGTCATCGTGTGTGAAAGGCCTCCGGACCGCCGCCGCTGGGCGGTGGGTCCGAAGGTGCCCCTCCTCCTCTCGGTGTGCGTCGACAGCTGGATGTGTCCCGTGCACATGACGCGTGCACGGATGTGCGGCGCTGCGTGTCCGCCACCGCGACCGGCGGTACGCGATCCGGTCGCGGGAAAGTTCCTGTGGTGCCCCGTCTTGGGTCGGGCGCGGGGTCGTGCCCTGCTCGGCCGCCGTCCTCGTGGGTCGAGGTTGACGGACCGGCTCATGTGAACCTACCCGTCCCGGACCCGTGCCATCCGGCCGGGCCCGGGATCCGCGCGCAGGTCAGGGTCGCGGAAGGGGGTTGGTCGGGCGGTGTCCGCCCCGGTCTCAGTCGTCCTGTCCGTCCGGAAGGAACATGCTCAGAAGCCAGCTGACGATGGTGACGACGATCGCACCCCAGAACGCGGGCCAGAACCCCTCGATGTGGAACGGGAGGGTGAACAGGCTCGCGATCCAGTTCGTGAGCATGAGCAGCAGCGCGTTCACCACCAGGCCGATCAGCCCGAGGGTCAGCGCGTAGAACAGGCACCCGACGGCCTTGACGATCGGTTTGATGATCGCGTTGACCACACCGAAGATGGCGCCGACGGCGAGGTAGACGCCGATCTGACCAGCGGTGGTCTGGGCTGTGACGTCGATCCCGTCGATCAGGAAGACAGCCGCCCAAAGGGCGAGCGCGTTCACGATAACTCTGATAATGAGGCTCACAACTGTAGATGTTCCCATGCCGAGGCAAGGTCCGGAAACTCCGGCGTAGGTGATCTTGCCGCGGCACGCTCCCCAGGAGGCCCCATCGTGTCCAGCGCCCAGTTCGTCCGCCCCGCCCGCGCCACCGACGTGGACACCGTCGTGGACGTCCAGGTGGCCTCGTGGCGGGCGGTGTACGGGGCTCTGCTGCCCGACGCGGTGGTCGCCGAGATCGGCGGCGCCGACGCCCGGAGGCAGTTCCACGAGCAGTGGACGGCCGCCCTGGAGTCCCCGCCGACCTCCCGGCACCGGCTGGTGGTGGCCACCGACGAGGTCGGGGGGGTGCGGACCGTGACGGGGTTCGCCGCGTTCGGCCCCGCGGGCGACCCGGACCTGTGGCCGGCCACGGACGCGGAGGTGTTCGCGCTGCACGTGGACCCGGAACGGGCCCGGGAGGGGCACGGCAGCCGCCTCGTCAACGCCTGTGTGGACCACCTGGTGGACGACGGCTTCGGCACGGTGCACGTGTGGGTGCCGGAGGCCGACAACGCGCTGCGCGCGTTCTTCGAGGCGTCGGGGTGGCGCGCCGACGGCGCCCGCCGGGAGATCGACCTGGGTTCGCCGCTGCCGATGGTGCGCCTGCACGCGGCGATCTCCGCGTAGGGACGCCCCCGCCTCCGGTCCGGGGCCGCGGCCGGTTGGGGACAGCCGCGGACAGGGACTACCGTTGGGTGGTTGTCTGCGTTGCGCACCAGGTGCGGCGCAGTGTCGTCGAGGGTGGAGGACCGCCGCGTGGCCACGGTCAGTGAATGGGTCTCGGGGCTGCGTCCCCGTACGCTTCCGAATTCGGTCGTCCCGGTGGCGGTCGGCACGGCGCTGGCCCTCGCCCTGGACGGGTTCGTCTGGTGGAAGGCCCTGCTGGCCCTGGTGGTGTCCATGTCCCTCCAGGTCGGGGTGAACTTCGCCAACGACTACAGCGACGGCGTGAAGGGCACCGACACCGAGGAGCGCACCGGTCCGACCCGCCTGACGGCGTCGGGCCTGGCGGAGCCGGGGCACGTGCTCGCCGCCGCCCTGGGGAGCTTCGCGTTCGCGGGCGCCGTCGGCCTGGTGCTGGTGGCGACGTCGTCGTGGTGGCTGCTCCTGGTGGGCGCCCTGGCGATCGCCGCGGCCTGGTACTACACCGGCGGCCGCGCGCCGTACGGCTACCGGGGCCTGGGCGAGGTGTCGGTGTTCGTCTTCTTCGGCGTGGTGGCCGTGGTGGGCACGGTGTTCGTGCAGCTGGGCTCGGCGCCGTGGCAGGCCTGGGTGGCCTCCGTCCCGGTCGGCCTGCTGTCCTGCTCCGTGCTGGTCATCAACAACCTGCGGGACATCCCGACGGACCGGGAGACCGGGAAGGTCACCCTCGCGGTCCGGCTCGGCGACGCGGGTACGCGGCGGCTGTTCGCGGGCGCGATCGGCGCCTCCTACGCGGTCGCGCTGGTGCTGACCCCGGTGTTCTGGTGGACCCCGCTCGTGCTGCTGACGGCGCCGCTGGCGGTGCCGCCGCTGAGGCGTGTGCTGGGCGGACAGACGGGGCGCGACCTGGTCCTGGGCCTGGGCGAGACGGGCAGGCTGCAGATGGCGTTCGGCGTCCTGTTCTCGGCCGCCCTCGCCCTGGGCTAGGGAACGGCGCCGCGGTCCCCGTCCGAGAGGTGTGTGGGGGAGCCGTTCCGGGCGGTGCCCGCCGTCGACGGCCCGCCCCGGCCCGTTCCGCGGCCGGACGCGGTCCTCGCGGGGGTCGCGCCCTCCCCCGTCCGGCCCGCGCGGGGCCCGGCGTCCGGGCCCGGCTGTGGCCGGGACACTCCGTCCGGCCTGCGAGGACACGGTCCGGGCCCCGGTGCGCGCCCCCGTGGGACTAGTATGCGGGCCGGTCCCCCAGACACGCGTTCAGCCACGGTAGGGAGAAGACGACACCGTGCCCAGCGAGAACACCGCCCCCGACCCCCTCGACCTCGCTCCGGACCCGGAAGCGTGGGCGGAGCGCTCGGCCCAGCAGGCCGCCGCGTTCGACACGATCGGAGAACGCTACGACGAGGCCTTTCCGCGTAAAGAGGGGCAGGAGGAGCGGGTCCGGCGGTTGCTGGACCTGCTGCCGCCCGGAGCACACGTGCTCGACCTGGGCTCGGGCACCGGGCTGCCGACCGCCCGCCAGTTCGCCTCCGCGGGCGTCCGTGTCACCGGCTACGAGATCTCCGGGCGGATGATCGAGATCGCGCGCCGCAACGTGCCCCAGGCGACCTTCGTCCAGGCCGACATCCTCGACCTGAAGCCGGTCGAGTCCTCCTACGACGCCATCGTGGCGTTCTTCTCCCTGCTGTGCCTGCCCAAGGCGCGCATCCCCGAGGCGCTCAGCCGGATCCGGGCGTCGCTGGTCCCGGAGGGCCTGCTGTGCCTGGCCATGGTGGAGGCCGACATGGACGACGCGCCGATCCCCTTCCTCGGCTCGGACGTCCGCGTGTCGGGCTATCCGCGCGAGGAGCTGCGCCGGGTGGTGCGGGAGGCGGGGCTGCTCGTCGAGGACGAGCGGGTCGTCTCCTACGAGCCGGAGGACTCCGGCGCGCACCCCGAGACCCAGGTCTTCCTCACCTGCCGCCGGGGCGCCTGAGCG
The DNA here is from genome assembly GCF_040613895.1 of Nocardiopsis sp. NPDC006198. Classification (NCBI taxonomy): domain Bacteria; kingdom Bacillati; phylum Actinomycetota; class Actinomycetes; order Streptosporangiales; family Nocardiopsidaceae; genus Nocardiopsis; species Nocardiopsis sp. NPDC006198. The sequence goes on from NZ_JBEXSY010000063.1 coordinate 31,948, forward strand.
GCGGGCGCCTCCCGGACCCCGGGCACGGCGAGGGGGAGGCGCCCGGTCGGTCGCCTCCCCCTCGCCGGAGCGCGTCTAGTCGAGGTCCAGGAGGGCGTCCAGGCCCACCGTGAGCGGGTCGGCGAGACCGGCGACACCGCGGACCCCCAGGAGCACCCCGGGCATGAACGAGGTGCGGTTCATCGAGTCGTGCCGGATCTTCAGGGTCTCCCCGTCGGTGCCGAACACGACCTCCTGGTGGGCGATGAGCCCGGTGATGCGCAGGGCGTGCACGCGGACCCCGTCCACGTCGGCGCCGCGGGCGCCGGGGATCTCCGACGTCGTGGCGTCGGGCATCGGCGCGGCCCCGGCCTCCCGGCGCGCCTCGGCGACGAGCTCCGCGGTCCGGTAGGCGGTGCCGCTGGGGGCGTCGGCCTTGTTGGGGTGGTGCAGCTCGATGATCTCGGTGGACTCGAAGTACGGCGCGGCCTTGCGCGCGAAGTGCATCATCAGCACGGCGGCGATGCCGAAGTTCGGGGCGATCAGCACCTTCGCCCCGGGCGCGGCGGCCTGCATGGCGCGCACCCGCTCCAGCCTGGCCTCGTCGAAGCCGCTGGTCCCGACGACGGCGTGGATCCCGTGGCCGATGAGCCACTCCAGGTTGTCCATCACCGCGTCGGGGTGGGTGAAGTCGACGACGCAGTCGGCGCCCAGCACCGCGCTCCGGTCGTCGGCGCTGTCCACGCCCGCCACGAGTTCCATGCCGTCGGCGGCCTGAACCGCGCGGACGACCTCTGACCCCATACGCCCATCGGCGCCGAAAACTCCTACCTTGAACACGCCACGAGCGTACCGGAGTCGCGGACGGCCCCGGTGTGGCGCCGCCCGCCCGGAGGCGGCCGACGTGCGGTGATCCGCCGCCGGCGGAGCGGGCGCGCGGTCGGCCTCCTCGGGCGGGCGCGGTCAGCGCGCGGCGGCGAGGGTGAGCGCGAAGTCCCCGGCGGGGTCGGTCCACCAGTGGGAGGGCTCGAACCCGGCGGCGCCGAGTTCGGCGGCCAGCCCTTCGCGGCGGAACTTGGCGGAGACCTCGGTGCGCATCTCCTCCCCCGGGGCGAAGCCGACCTCCAGGTCCAGGTCGGCGACCCGCACGTGCTGGGCGGAACGGGCGCGCAGGCGCATCTCGATCCACTCCTCCCCGGCGTTCCAGCGGGCGATGTGGTCGAAGGCCGCGGGGTCGAAGTCGGCGCCGAGCCTGCGGTTGACGACGCCGAGGACGTTGCGGTTGAACTCGGCGGTGACCCCCTGGGCGTCGTCGTAGGCCGCGACCAGGCGGGCCGGGTCCTTGACCAGGTCCACGCCGAGCAGGAGCGAGTCCCCGGCGTCGAGCACGGCGCGGATGTCGCGGAGGAAGACGGCGCGCGGCCCCGGCTCCTGGTTGCCGATGGTGGAGCCCAGGACGGCCAGGAGCCGGCGTCCGCCGTTCTCGCCGACCGGGAGGAGCCCGAGGTGCTCCTCGAAGTCGCCGACGACGCCGTGGACGTCGAGCCCGGGGTAGTCGTCGACGACGCCGCGCGCGGAGGCGGCGAGGAAGTCGCCGCTGACGTCCACGGGGACGAAGCCGGTGAGGCGGCCGTGGCGGAGCATGGCGTCGAGGAGGAGCCGGGTCTTGACCCCCGATCCGGAGCCGAGCTCGATCAGCGTCTCCGCGTCGGCCGCGGCGGCGATCTCGTCGGACCGGACCTCCAGGATGCTCCGCTCCGCGCGGGTGGGGTAGTACTCGGGCAGCCCGGTGATCTCCTCGAACAGGGCGCTGCCGCGTTCGTCGTAGAACCACTTGGGCGGGAGCTGCTTGGGCACTGCGGTGAGCCCGGCGGCGACGTCGCTGCGCAGGGCCTTGTCGAGGTCGTCGGCGGTCAGGTTTCGGTCGATCCGGAACATGGTGCCTCCTGTGTCCCTTGGTGGGTGCCCGTGGGCGTGCCGGTGCCGCGGGGGCGGCGCCCCGGCCGTCAGGTGATCGGGTGGATCCCGGTGCGCTCCCGCGTCGCGACGGCGACGGAGCCCTCGGGCACCTCGCGCCAGCCGCGCGCGTCGTCGAAGGGCTCCGAGGCCAGGAAGACCCCTCCCCCGGGCTCCCTGAGGGTGAAGAGGGTGTCCCCGGCGGCGGTGGCGACGATGCTCTCCCCGTCGGCGGCCAGCAGGTTGTAGCGGCCGTCGGAGTGCTCGCGGGCGTGGCGGACCACGCCCGCCAGTGCCCCGGCGAGGTCGCCGGAGGCCCGCCACAGCCGCACGGTGTGGGCGAACAGGGGGGCGGAGTCCACCGGGGAGCGCGCGTCCAGCACGCCCGGGGGCGGGACGAAGGCCGCCGCGAGCGCCTCGTCGTCCTTGACCGCGCCGTTGTGGCTGAACAGCAGCCGGTCGGCCCGGAAGGGCTGCGCGCCCGACTCCTCGGATCCGAACCCGACGGTGGCGTCGCGGACCGCGGCCACCACGCACCCGGAGGTGATGGCGCGCGCCGCGTCGGCGAAGGACGAGTCGCTCCAGATGGGCATGGCCCGGCGGTAGCGCAGCGGCCCCGGGGGGCCGGCCTGCGGCAGGCCGGGCGCCGACGGGTCCGGGGGCGCCGCCGGGTCCGCGGGCGCGGCGGTCCCCGGCGTCCCGTGCGGCGGGTACCAGCCGACACCGAAGCCGTCGGCGTTGACGGTGCCGTGCCGCTGCATGCGCGGCGCCCACGACTGGACGTGCAGCGAGTGGGGCGCCGCGTACAGCAGCTCGTGCAGCGTACGCGGCGGCCCCAGGTAGGCGAGGTGACGGCACATCAGGCGGGTTCCCCGTCCCGTGCGCAGCGGAAGCCGCTGAAGATCTGCCGGCGGATCGCGTGGTCCCAGTTGCGGAAGGTGGAGCGGACGGCCGTGGGATGGGTGGCCCAGGAGCCGCCCCGCAGCACCTTGTAGCCCTGGTCGAAGAACACCTCCGAGTACTCGCGGTACGGGAAGGCGCGGAACCCCGGGTAGCCCGTGAAGGTGGTGGAGGTCCACTCCCACACGTCGCCGATCAGCTGCTGCACCCCCAGCGGCGACGCGCCGTCGGGGTGGCGCCCCGCCGGGGAGGGCCCCAGCTTGCGCTGGCCCAGGTTGGCGTGCCGGGGCCGGGGCTCCTCGTCGCCCCACGGGTACCGGCGGGACAGGCCGGTCGCGGGGTCGAACCTGGCGGCCTTCTCCCACTCCGCCTCGCTGGGCAGGCGCTTGCCCGCCCACGCGGCGTACGCGGAGGCCTCGTGGAAGTTGACGTGCTGCACGGGTTCCTCGGACGGCACCATCTCCTGGCGGCCGAACCTGCGGCGGGACCACCCGTCGCCCTCGGGGCTCCAGAAGGCGGGGGCGGCCGCGCCGGTCCTCTCCCGCCACTCCCAGCCCTCCAGGGTCCACCAGCGGTGGTCCCGGTAGCCGCCGTCCTCCATGAACCGCTGGTAGGCGGCGTTGGTGACGGGCCTGGTGTCGATCCAGTAGGGGTCGAGGACGACCTCGCGGGAGGGGCGCTCGTTGTCGTAGGCCCAGGGGTCGTCGTCGGCGCCCATCGTGAACGGGCCGCCGGGGACGTACACCTCCTCCTCCACGGGCGGGCGCAGGGCCGCGACGGCGCCGGTGTCCTCCAACAGGACGGGGACGCCCTCGCGGAGCTGGTGGGTGGCGAGCATGGTCTCGTCGTGCTGGTGCTCGTGCTGGATCACCATGTGGAAGACGAACCCGGCGCCGAGCAGCGACCGCCGCCCGTCGGGCTCCCCGCGCTGCTCCGGGATCCCGAGGTCGGCGGAGTCGAGGGCGTCGAGCACCTCCTTGCGGACCCGGTCGTTGTACTCGCGTGCCTCCTCGGGCCGCAGGAGCGGCAGGGTGACGCGGTCGGCGCGCGGGTTCTCGAAGGCGTCGTAGAGGCCGTCGATGTCGGGACGCAGCGCCTCGCGTCCCCCGGCGGCCCGCAGCAGCCACTGCTCCTCGTAGTTGCCGATGTGCGCCAGGTCCCAGACGAGCGGCGACATGAGGGGCGAGTGCTGGGCGAGCAGGCCCTCGTCGTCGAGGGCGTCGATCGTGAGCCCGTTGCTGCGCCGCCGGCTCCGTTCGAGTTCGGTGGCGATGCGCTCCTTGGCGCGTTCCTGTTCGTGGTTCACCGTGCTCCTCCGCTGTGTCGGTGGGTCCCTGTCCGTCCCGCCCGGGTACCGACGCGCCCCGGGCGCGGGGCGGGAACGCTCGGCCGCGCGTCGGCGGGGCACAGCCCGCGCCGGACGTGGCGGTCGGCGTAGTCGTCGACGAGGGAGGAGAGCCCGGCGGCGCCCATGCGGGGCAGGGCTTCGACGGCCGCGTCGAAGCAGGAGCGGGCGCACTCGGCGACGGCGGGGTCGCCGGGGCCGAGCCGGGCGGAGCGCATCCACAGGCGGCGGTCGGGGAAGGGACCGCGGCAGAGCTTCTCCGTGGCCTCCTCGGCCACGGCGCGGGCGCGGGGGTCGTCGACGAGGGCGGCGCAGAGCGCCATGGGGACGGGCCACCAGCGGCGGGGGACCGCGTCGATCATGCGCAGCTCCCACCAGCCGCGCGGGCGTACGGGCGGGAAGAGGGTGCTGAGGTGGAACTCCACGTCGGCGGGGGTGAGGGGGCGGGGGCCCCGGCCCCCGACCCACTCGGCCAGGGTGATGCCGGGATCCGGGGTCCAGGTCCCGCCGCCGCCGGGGATCTCGGGGACCGCCATGACGTCGGCGGCGAGGGCGTAGTCCGTCCACGCGGTGGCCGGGTCGGGGTGGCTGCCGGTGTCCAGGACGGGGCGTGTGCGGCCGGCGTCGGTGGCCGCCCAGATCGCCCACCGGGTGGACTTCCACCCGGTGGGGCGGCCCCGCCAGACGGCGGAGTTGGCGAACGCGGCGACGAGGACCGGCCCGAGCCGGTGGACGAGCTCCCAGCGGGCACGTCCGTCGGCGCGGTCGGCCCCCGTGTCCAGGCACACCTGGAGGGAGGCGGTGCTGCACATCATGGTGTGGCCGCTGGGCTGGCGGCGGCCGGCGAAGAACCGCTCCATGGCCGTGTAGCGGGGCAGCCGCAGCTGGCGTACGGGCGGTCGGAGCGGGTCGAGCGCGGTCTCGACCAGGTGGAGCCCGCCGCCCGCGAGGACCTTGGAGACGTGGTCCAGGTCGGCGGCCAGGGCCTCGTGCGCCCGGGCCGGGCCCGGCAGCACGGGAGAGCTGAGCTCGATCTGCCCGCCGGGCTCGAAGGTGACCGCGCTTCCCGCGGGCGGGGGCCCGCCGGCCTCCAGCAGCGCCGCGAGGCGGTCGACGGCGACGGGTGCGGTCGGGTGCGCGGAGTCCGCGACCAGCCACTCGGTCTCGGTCCCGACCTTGCCTGGAGGGCCGGTCTTGAAACAGACCCCGTTGATGTACTCGTGAACGTCTTCCGTGGTCATGTGGTGCGCCATGCGAGGCTCCCTCGGAACGACACCCCTCCGGGGTGTGACACCCCAGGGTCCTGCCCAGGGGCCCGGCGCGCCGAACGTCTGCGGTGACCAGAAATCACAGGACGTGTCGCCACAAGCACCCTTCGCCCAGGTTCGCCCCGACGACACGCCAGGTGGATTCGACGGTGGGGGCGGACGGAGGAGGGCAGCCCCCGAGGAAAGTGACCACCGTCACACTCCGGTGAACTCCTCGACCCGGGCCTCGACCGCCTCCCGCTCCTTCGCGTGCAGTTCGATACCGAACACCTCGTGCAACACACGCCCCACCTCCCTCACAGGCACCCGCTGCTCCTCACGCGTTCCGTCCGGGGCCAGAGTGGTGAGAGTGGTGTCCGTGAGCACGTGCTGGACGCCCGGCCCGATCCGCTGCACCGTCAACCGTGTCAGGAAGGGCGAACGGGGATGGCTGGAGAGGTGGTGGCTGAAGATCTCGTAGTCCTGGGGCGCCATCGCGGCGGTCGTGAGGACGTACAGCGGACGCCAGGCACGGCCGTCGAACGAGCGCAGCAGCCACTCGTCGCCGCCGAGCTCCGAGACCCGGTCCAGGCGCAGGCCCCAGCCGCCCTGGACCTCCTGGTGGCCGTCGGCCAGCGGCAGGGGCTCCAGCGGCCCGCCACCGCCGAAGCCGGCGTCCACCAGCCACGGGCGCCCCTCCAGGTCCACCCGCAGCAGGCAGTGCGTGGACGGGCGGGGACGCCCCGGCCGGCCTGACACCACCCGGGCCGCGAGCCCGGTGACGGCGAACCCGAGCCGGTCCAGCACGGCGGCCAGGAGCAGGTTCTGCTCGTAGCAGTAGCCGCCCCGCCGGGCGCGGACCATCCTGTCCACGAGGGCGGGCACGTCCAGCCGCACCGGCTCCCCCGTGAGCGGCCGGAGGTTCTCGAAGGGGATGGCGGCCAGGTGGGCCCGCTGCACGGCCCGCAGCGTGTCACGGGTGGGCGGCAGGGCGCCCACCAGGCCCACCCGGGCCCGGTAGGCGTCCAGGTCGACCTCGCCCCCGTGCCAGAGGTCCCGGTCGGTGAAGAGGCGCGCGGGGCGGGGCGCCGGGGGCACCCCGGCGCGGTCGCGGGAGGTGTCGTCTGCCATGCCCCGGCCAACCGTCGGACGGGTGCGGCCATTCCGCGGCGGGACGCCGGCACACGTCCCCGGGCCGCCGGGCGCCGCCCACCCGCCCCGGGGAGTGCCCGGCAGGGGTCCCGGGCCCGGAGTCGTCGAGGCGGCGCAGGAGGCCGCGCAGTCGGT
>NZ_JBEXSY010000064.1:0-38019 GCF_040613895.1 Nocardiopsis sp. NPDC006198
CCGTGCCGTCGGCCCCGGCGCCGCCGCGCGGCGGCGCCGGGGCCGACGGCACGGGGCACCCGCCCCCCGGGCGTGAACCACAGGAGGGGGCGCCGCGGGGGGAGCCGCGGTTCCGCCGCCGCGCCGCGGTCCTCGCGGCGGCGTCCGCGCTGGTCGTCGCGGGAGGGGCGGCCCTCGCTCTCACCGCGCTGCCGGGCGGCGGGGACCCGCGGGAAGCGGCCGGGGGCGGTCCCCCGGCCCCGCCCGGCCCCTCCGCCTCCCCCTCGGCGCAGGGCGCGCCGGAGGTCGACCTGGAGGGGTGGATCTACGAGGTCGACTTCTCCGTGGACGGCGAGTCCCTGTACGTGTTCGGCACGTCCCTGTCCAGGTGGGACTGGCAGGCCGGGGAACCCGTCGACGTGTTCGAACCCGCCCCGTCCGCGGCGGACATCGGGCCCGACGACCACGTCGCCGGCGCCTACAGCGACCAGATCCGCGTGTGGGACGGCGGCAGCGGCGACGAGGTCAACCGGTTCGGCCAGGACAACGGCGGCCGCGGGTTCTACGACATGCCCGCCCTCTCCTCCGACGGGTCCCGGGTGGCGGTGCTCGCCGCCGAGAACGGCGACCCCCGCGAGGAGCGGGTCGTCCAGATCTGGGACGTGGCGGAGGGGACGCCCGGCGTGGAGTTCCCCGCCGGAGGGGTCCTCACCGACCTGAGCTACACCGCCGACGACTCCCTGCTCGTCGGCACGGTCATGGAGGAGGGGTTCGACGCCTACGTCGGGGTGGCCGTGTGGGACCCCGCGACCGGCGAGCGGCTCCACCTGTTCGAGGGCGGGGACCACTACGCGTTCGCCCTCGCGCCCGACGGGCGGACCATGGCCCTCCAGAGCGGCGCGAGGCGGGTCGACATCGTCGACCTCGGCACCGGCGGGGTCGTCCGCCCCCTCGCCGAACCGGACGCGAGCCACGAGTCCGTCACCGGCATCGGCTACTCCTCGGACGGCGAGCGGGTCCTCGCGGGCTCCTTCGGCTGGAACGACGACCGGGGAAGCGTGTGGGACGCCTCGACGGGCGGGCTCCTCCGCGACGCCGACGTGATGGTGTACGCGCCCATGGGGTCGCACCCGGAGGACGAGTACCTGGCCACGGTCGCCGACGGCGGCGGACGCGTCCTCGTCCTCGACGCCGACTACACCGTCGTCAACGAGCTGAGCTGACCGGAGGGCCGCCATGCAGCACCTCGCACCCCGCGATCCGCGCCGGGTCGGACCGTACCGGACCGTCGCCCTGCTGGGCGCCGGCGGCATGGGCCGCGTCTACCTGGGGATCGACCGGGAGGGCCGCACCGCCGCCGTCAAGGTGGTGCGGGCGGAGTACGCGTACGACCCCGACTTCCGGGAGCGGTTCGCGCGCGAACTCGACCTCGCCCGCCGGGTGCACGGCGCCCACACGCCCCGGGTGCTGGACGCGGACACGTCCGGCCGGACCCCCTGGATGGCCACCGAGTACGTGCGAGGCCCCTCCCTGCACGACCTGGTCCGGTCCGTGGGGCCGCTGCCCGAGGACAGCGTGCGGTTCGCCGCCCGGGGCGTCGCCCAGGCCCTGGAACGGGTGCACTCCCACGGGCTGGTGCACCGCGACCTCAAACCCGGCAACGTGATGGTCTCGGCCGCAGGACCGCAGGTCATCGACTTCGGCATCGCCGCCGCGCTGGAGGACGCCGGGCCGGACGGGGACGGGCGGCTCGTCGGCACCCCGGGGTACATGGCCCCCGAGAACATCCGCCGGGAGCCGGGCGGCGCCGCCGCCGACGTCTTCGCCCTGGGCGGGATGATCGTGTACGCGCTGACCGGCACCGGGCCGTTCGGCGAGGGCCACCCCTCCGCCGTGATGTACCGCATCACGAACCAGGACCCCGTGCTGACGGGCATCCCCGAGCGGCTGCACGGCCTCGTCTCGGCGTGCCTGGACAAGGACCCCCGGGAACGTCCCTCCGCGTCGCGGGTGCTGCACGCCCTGGGCGGTCCGGCGGCGCCTCCGACGACGGCGTCCGCCTGGCTGCCCCCGCCCGCCGTCCACGTGCTCGAACGGATCGACGGCGAGTACCGGGACGCCGTCGCCGCCGCAGGCCCCGGGGCCGCGGGCGGCGCCCCCGCCTCCCGGGCCCGGCGGCGACCACTGCTCGTCGGCGCCGCGGGAGCCGCGCTGCTCCTCACCGCCGGGGCGGGGACGTGGGCACTGGCCGGCCCGTTCGGCGGCGGGACCGCGGAGGAGGACCCCGGCCGCCGCGTCCGGTGCGACCTCACCGAGCACATCGCCCCGGAGCTCGCCGAGGCGGCACGGCCCGTGCCGAGCATCCCGTCGTCGTCCGTCCCTCCCGGCACCGTGTTCTCCGCCGACGGCCGGGTCCTCGTCGTCGCCGGGAGCCAGGGGCTGGCCCTGTGGGACTGGGAGGAGGGGACCGAGATCGCCCGGATCGAGGACGAGGTCCCCGGCCTGTCGCCCACCCCGCTCGTCAGCCCGGACGGCTGCCGCGTCGGCTACAACGGGACGGGCGTGCACGTGTACGTCGCCGGGACGGGCGAGCACACCGTGTACCGGGGGGACGTGGAGGTCGTCGCCTCGGCCTTCGACCCCGACGGCGAGGGCCTGTACCTGGTCGAGGGCACGGGGGAGCCGGAGTCGGCCGTGCTGCGCGTCGACCTGGAGACCGCCGAGGTCACCGACACCTACAGCGGGACCGACGGCGCCCACACGATCGCGGTCTCCCCCGGCGGCGGGTACCTGGCGGCCGTCGACTACACGGGGCAGGTGCGGGTCTGGGACACGGAGAGCGGCGGGACCCTCTTCGAGGCCGGGGGCGCCGAGCCCGGGTACGGGTCCAACCTCGAACTCCCCGACGAGGACGGCGGCCTCCTGTACATGACCGGGGACGGGGTCGTGCACGAGGACTTCCTCGACGGGGGCCCGTCCCGCACGTTCGCCCCGGCCGCGATGCCGGAGAACGGGCTCAGCGAGTTCGTCCTGAGCCCCGGTGCGGACCGGCTGTACGCCCCGTACACGTCCGGCGAGCTGATCGTCGACGAGGACTCGGAGGGGTTCGGGATGAAGGTCTGGGAGTTCTCCACCGGCGAGGAGCTGACCGGGGAGGAGGACGAGGGGTACGTCAGCCGGCTCGGCATGCACCCCGACGGCCACGTGTTCACGGGGATCCCGCTCCTCGACTCGGACGTCTGGATCGTGGACGCGGAGCGCCTGCGCCTCCACAGCCGTATCGGCTGACCAGCCGCGGCCCCCTCCGAACGGGTCCCGGGACCCGGCTCCTGCGGCCCGGCCGCCCCCGCACGAAGCGGTCCCGCACCGGACACGGGACCGCACCGCCCGCACCGTCCCGCCCGCTCCGCCACGACACCGGTAAGGCCCATGCTCCCTCTCCACCCCCACGATCCCCCGGCCGTCGGCCCCTACCGGCTCCACGCCCGCCTGGGCGAGGACGCCTGCGCGCGCGTCTACCTGGGCTCGGTGCCGGGGGAGCGCCCCGTGGCCGTGAGGGTCGTGCGCTCCGGGTACGCCGCCGACCCCGGGTTCCGGTCGGCGTTCACCCGCCTGGTGGAGGGCGCGTACGGGCCGGACGGCCGCCACGTGTGCGGCGTGCGCTCCGCCGACCTGGTCGGAGCCGTGCCGTGGGCGGCGGTCGACCGGCCCTCCGGCCCGGCCCTGGCCGACCACGTCCGCGAGCACGGCCCGGTCCCCGCGGACGCCCTCCACGCGCTCGCCCTCGCCCTGGCGCAGGGGCTCGCCGAGCTGCACGCCCGGGGCCGCTCCCACGGTGCGCTGCGGCCCGACGGGGTGGTGCTCACCCGGGAGACCGCGCTCCTCGCCGACGCCGGGCTGGAACGGGCCGCGTGGGACGCCGGTCAGCGCGCTCCCCACCCCTCCTTCTCGGCGCCCGAGGGCGGCGCGGCCCCCGCCGCGGACGTGTTCTCGTGGGCGGCGACCCTGTCCTTCGCCGCGAGCGGGGCCGAGGGGGCTCCCGGCCTGCCGCGCGTCCCGCTCCAGCTCCGGGGGCTGGTCGACGCGTGCCTGCGCCGGGGGCCGGACCTGCGCCCCAGCGCCGCCGACCTGGTGCGGATGCTCGGCGGCCCCGCCGACCCGGGCCCGTGGCCGCCGGGGTTCCTCGCCCGGCTGGAGGAGGCCGCGGCACGGCAGGAGGCGGCGGTCGCCGCCGACGGGCCGGGGCGGTCGGAGCGGCCCTCCGGGACCGGGCCGGGGGAGGCGGGCGTGCCGGACGGGGGCGCCGGGAGCACGGGGGCGGACACCCGGGGGCGCCGGAACGGCCGGAGGGCGGTCGCCGCGGCCGCGGCGGTCCTCGCCCTGGCCGCCGTGGCCGGGGCGGCCGTGTGGGGGCACCGCCTGTCGACCGGGGACGGTGGCGCGGCGAGCAAACCGGACAGGGCGGACACCGCCGGGCTGGTCACCGAGGGCGGCTGCCCGGACGGCGGAGGGTTCCCGCCGCCCGGCGAGGACGTCGACGGCGCGCGGACCACGGTGTGGGAGACCGCCTTCAGCCCGGACGGCGACCGCCTGGCCGTCACCACCGCCGAACACGGGCTGACGGTGTGGGACTGGCGGGCCGGGGAGGAGGTCGCCAGGCCGGCGGATTCGGTGGGGCTCGCGGTGGGCCCGGTGTTCGCCCCGACCGGGTGCACCCTCGCCGTGACCGTGCCCACGTCCTACGAGGGCCGGGGCGACGAGCAGGTGCGGGTCGCCCGCACCTTCGACCTCGCGGCCGGCACGACCGCCGAGCACCTGGGGCCGCAGGACGGGCCCGTCGGGACCGGGGGGACGTGGACGGCCAGGCCGCGCCACGCGGAGGGCCTCGCGTTCAGCCCCGACGGGTCGCGGCTGGCCGTCTCGCTGGAGCGGGCCGACGACAGGCCGAGCGTCGCCGTCATCGACACGGGGACCGGCGCCCGAGTGTCCGAGATCGCGGAGGCCCCGGTCCACGGGACGGCCTTCGCGGACGCCGGGCGCGTCCTCACCAACGACGGGGGGACGATCACCGTGTGGGACGCGGAGAGCGGCGAGGAGCTGCACACCGTCCGGGGGACGTCGCACCGCCTGTTCGCCGCGGTGCCCGGCGCCGACGAGGTGGTCCACCTCGTCGGCGACCGGATCGTGTGGTGGGACTACGCGGCGCGCTCGGAGGTGCGGTCCTTCGAGCTCACGGGCTTCGCCGACGCCGAAGGGCCGATCCTCGTGGACCTGGCGCTCTCCGCGGCGCTCGACCGCGTGTACGTGAGCTGGCTGGCCCCCGGGGACGACCCCCTGGAGGACGGCGCGTACACGACCCACGCGTTCGACACGGAGACCGGCGAGGACCTCGCGGCCGGCGGCCGTGGAGCTGACGGGCTCCAGGAGGTCTCCGTGCACCCCGGTGGCGAGGTCCTGGCGGGCGTCTCCGCCGAGGGGCGCGTCGTCCTGGTCGACCCCGACACCCTGGAGCCCGCCGAGACGCTGTTCTGACGGGGCTGACGGGGACACCGGGACGTTCGGCACTGCCGGGGGCAGGGGGTGTCGGGGTGCCGGGACCGCGTTCGGCCCGCGCCGTCCGGGGCGCGCCGGAAGGACCCGGCTCCTCACGGTGCCGCCCGGGCGCTATAGCGTGAAAGCCCGTGCCCGTACCCCGAGAGGACCAGAGGCCATGCCGGAAAACGTCAGCAGCCGCATCCGCGAGGCGGCCTCCGGCCGCCGCACCAGCCCCGCGCTGTCCGTCCTGTCCGACCTGGTCCGGAGCACCGGGGCCGCGGCCAGGTCCGCGACCGTCTTCGGTGACCCGGTGGTGTCGGGGGGTTCCACGGTCGTCCCAGTCGCGAGGATCACGTCCCTCACCAGCTTGGGCGGCGGTTCCAGCCGCCTGTTCGCCGCGGGAGGGGACGGCGCGGGCGGCGGCGGGTTCGTGCGCGCACGGCCCGCGGGGTTCATCGTCCTCGACGAGGCCGGGGCGCGCTTCCACGGCATCCGCCAGCCGGTGACCATGCTCGTCCTCCCGCTCGCCGTGGTCGCCGGCCTCACCGCCGCGCGCATCGTCGGGGTCTCGCTGCGCGAGGCGCGCCGTCGCCGCAGCCTCCGCGCGCGCTGCGAGCCCGCCGCCGCGCCCCCGGCCGAGGTCTCCGTCTCCGAGGGCTCCGCGGCCGGGGAGGAGCGGAACGCCTGACCGGTTCCGGCCATCTCCCCCGGACCTCCCGGCCGGCCCCGCGACCGCCGGGGCCGGGGAAACCGGGCCCGGGCGGACGCCGGCCCGCACCCGGGGGCGCCGGGCACGGGCCCTCGGACGGCGCACCCGGGGCGGCGGCGCCGGTCCGCCGTCCGTATCCCCCGCCCGGCCCCTCGTCAGGAGCCGTTCACCGCGGCGAGCAGTTCCTCCGCTGCCAGGAGCGCGCCGTCGAGCATCGCGTCCGCGTCGCCCGATCCCATGCGCGAGTAGTGCACGTCCACGAAGACCTGCCCCTCGACCGCCGTGACCTGCGCACTCCCCGCGTCGTTCTCGGAACCGGCCACGGCGAGGTCGCCGACTCCGAGGTCCGGGTCCGCCTCCTCCGCCGTGAGGTCCGGCGCGGCGCTGTCGGCGTAGGGCCCCTCGTGGATCTCCATGTCGTACCGGAGGGTGAAGCCGCTCAGCGAGAGCAGCATGCAGTTCATCCTCAGGCGCTGGTCGCTCTCGAGCGTCGCGGGGTCGGGCCGCCCGGTCGTGCTCGGTGAGTCGTCGCGCATGTCCTCCGCGCCGAGGAGCTCCTCCAGGACCTCCTCCGGGAGCACCGTGCACAGGTCGTCGGGGGCCATCTCCATCGGGTCGCGCAGCTCGATCTCCGCCTCGGCGGGCTCTTCCCGCACGTCAGCGGGCTCGTCCTGGGCTCCGGCGGCGTCCGGGGCCTGCGGCTCCTCCTCGGCGGCGCTTCCGCAGGCGCCCAGCAGGAGCGTGAGGACGAGACCTGCTGCGGCGGCCGGGACACACTTCTTCGGTTCGGGCACGGGAGATCCTCTCGGGACTGTCGGGTCGGCGGACACCCTAGCGTCCGGCGCACACGAACCGTCACGCACCGTCCCCGAGCTCCGGCCCCCGGCCGGGGGGCCGCTCCGGAGCGGGTCCCGCGGACGTCCTCCCCGACGGGCGGCGGTCGGCGTCCGCGGAACGCCGCCTAGCCGGTCATGCGGGCGACGAAGGCGAACAGCCCCATCGCCCACGCGAACACCGCGGACATGCCGATGATGACCAGGATCTCGGTCCAGTTCAGGAGGCGGCGCAGCGAGGCGCGGGGCACGTCGGTCAGCCGCACCCAGCTCAGCACCCCGAGCACGATCCCGGCCAGGAGCACGATCAGCGGAAGCCAGGGGCCCATGAACGGGTACTCGCCCACGACCGCGACACCCGTGGCCCCCACGCCCAGCACCCCGGCCAGCCGCAGCGGCAGCACGTGGCGGATCCGGTCGAACAGCCGCGAGCGCAGGACCAGCAGGACCGAGAGCAGCCCGCCCAGCAGCAGGTCGGGCAGCCCCTGGGCCAGGACGGCGAGGAGCACGGTGACGGCGCCGCCGCTCACCGCCGCGCCCAGCACGATCCCCAGCAGCAGGCGGTCGGTGTTGCCGTACGTGTCCTCGAACCGCTCCGTGGGCACCTGGCCCGAGCGCCCCACCTCGTAGTCGAGGCCGGACAGGCCGCCCATCACCATGGCGACGCGCGGCAGGGCCCCCACGCACAGCGCCAGGGCGATGCCCATGGAACGCACGCCCTGGACCGGCTCGGTGAAGATCCCCACCACGACGAGGACGGCCGCGGCCACCGCGACGACCCCGAGCCCGGCGATGTACGCCAGACCCGTCTCGTGCATGGCCCAGCCGATCACCGCGACCAGGAGCGCCCCGGAGAGCGCGAATGCCGCCGTCACCAGCGGGTTCGTGCTCGTCACCAGGGCGGCGGCGAGCACCGCGGTGACCGCGCCCCACACGCAGGCCGCCGCGAACAGCACGTGCGCGACGGCGGGCAGGGGCCTGCGTGCGGCGAGCAGCATGACGGCGACCGTGAACAGGGTCCCCACCGCGGCGACGCCCAGGTGTCCCGCCGAGGGGAGGAGCCGCATCATCAGCCCCAGGAGGACCAGGGGGCCGATACTGGCCACGAGAAGGCCGAAGGACAGCGTCGTCGCGGGGTTCCAGATGCGCGCGGTGTCGTCGACCCTGTCCTCGACGGCGCCGCGGACGTCGTCCACGTGGGAGGGGCGGCTCGGAGCGGTGCGGCGGTCCAGCAGCAGGACGTCGCCGTCGTAGACCCCGGCGCTCTCCAGGGGTTCGTCCGGGTGCACGGGCGACCCGTCCACCGTGGTCAGAGACCAGGCGGCGGGCTCCGTCCGCTCCTCGTCGGGCGCGCAGACCTCGATGATGCGCGGCATCAGGGTCGCCACGGGAACGGTGCCGGGAAGTGCCAGATCGGCCCAGCGCTCCGGTCCGGTGACGGTGACCCGGCAGTATCCACTCACGCCAATGGTTCCTTCTGTCGTCGTCGTGGGCGGCATTCGCCGCGAAGGGGGAGGACGGACGCGAATTAGGTGATTCGCGGGGTTCGCGAGATCATTCCTAGCGTAGTCACCCAGACACCAACCCCCGTAGGTGGACGGAAAGAGATCGCTGTGGCGACGAGACCTGTGCCCCGCCCTGCCCGCAGTGTCCCTCCTGCTCCCGGGAACACTCCCCTGGTCATCGCTGCCCCGCCGCAGCTGCCCGAGAACGCGCCGGCGTCCAGCTCGGGGGCGATGATCATCATGCCGATCATCACCGGTTCGGGTTCGCTCCTGATGTCCATCACCATGGGCCACCGCCCCCTGATGGCCGTCGCCGGCGTCATGATCATGATGGCCAGCGTGGTCGTCGGCATCATCATGTTCGTGGCCCAGCACAACGGCCCCCGCAAGCGCATGCGGGAGCAGCGCGAGCGCTACGTCGACTACCTCGACCAGCTCCGCGAGATCGTGCGGGACGTCGCCTCCACCCAGCGCGCGGACAACGCGTTCCGCCACCCCGACCCCTCACTCCTCACCGAGCCCGCCCGCTCGCGGACGAGGAGGTGGGAGCGGCGTCCCGCCGACCCCGACTTCCTCGACGTGCGCGCGGGCACGGGCACGCGCCCCCTCTCCCGGCGGCTCAGGCTCAAGGTCGACACCTCCTCCCCGCTCATCGAGTACGACCCCGTCTGCCAGGGCGCCGCCGACCAGCTCATCGAGCTGTACGCGGACGTCCCCGAGATGCCGCTCGTCGTCCCGCTGCGGGAGCACGGGGTGGTGTCGGTCGTCGGGGACCGCGAGGCGGGACGCGGGCTGGTCCGCAGCATGATCGCCCAGATGGCCGCCTTCCACTCCCCGCACGACCTGCGGATCGGCGTGGTCCGGGACACCAAGCTCCGCGACCGGTGGGAATGGCTCAAGTGGCTGCCCCACAACACGTTCGACGACGCCCAGGACGGGCCGATGCCCGCCAGGTTCGTGTCCGCCAACACCGTGCAGGCCGGCGAACTGCTCGCCGACGAGATCGAGCGGCGCACCGTCGACCTCCAGCGGCGGCGCGGCAAGCCCCCGGGGCCCGGGACGCAGCGGCTCGTCGTGGTCCTCGACGGCGAGCACCAGTCGACCCTGTCCGGCCTGCACGCCGAACCCCCCGTCGCCTCCCTCTCCGACCTGGGCATCCACATCATCGCGCTGGTGGCGGACCGGCGCGAGGAACCGGAGTCGGTGGACCTGCGCCTGAACGTCGACGCCGACGGCACCCTCACCGAGGACACCGAGCTCCCGGGCGCCGGCGACAACCCCGACCGCACGCCGCTCCGGGGGACCGCCGACCGGTCGGACGTCGCCCACCTGACGAGCCTGGCCCGCATCCTGGCCCCGTACGGCATCGCCGCCTCCGACGGCGACGACGCCATGCACGCCACCGTGGGCCTCCCCGAGATCCTGGGCGTGTCCGACGTCGCCCAGCTGGACACCCGCCGCACCTGGCGCAAGCGCAGCACCGGCGACTACCTGCGCGTCCCCATCGGTGTGGGCCCCAACGGCAACGCGGTGCTGCTGGACCTGAAGGAGTCGGCGTTCGGCGGCATGGGGCCGCACGGCCTGGTGGTCGGCGCGACCGGCTCCGGCAAGTCGGAGATGCTGCGGACCATGGTGGCGTCGCTGGTCATCAACCACTCCCCCGAGTCGCTGGCGCTGCTGCTGGTCGACTTCAAGGGCGGCGCGACCTTCGCCGACACCGACCGGCTGCCGCACAGCACGGGACTGATCACCAACCTGGCCGACGACGACTCCCTGGTGATGCGGTTCCGGGAGGCCACCTTCGGCGAGCTGACACGGCGCCAGCAGATCCTCAAGGACGCGGGCAACCTGCCCAACCTGCACGCCTACGAGGCGGCCCGGGAGGAGGACCCGGGCATGGAGCCGCTGCCGCACCTGCTGATCATCATCGACGAGTTCTCCGAGCTGCTCACCGCCCACCCGGACTTCGCCGAGCTGTTCGTGGCCATCGGCCGGATCGGCCGGTCCATCGGCGTGCACCTGCTCCTGGCCACACAGCGGCTGGAGTCGGGCAAGCTCAAGGGCCTGGAGTCGCACCTGTCCTACCGGGTGGGCCTGCGCACGTTCTCCGAGGCGGAGAGCCGCGAGGCCATCGGCGTCGGCGACGCCTACCACCTGCCGCCCGAGCCCGGATCGGGCTACCTCAAGGTGGACACCTCCGTCTTCGAGCGGTTCAAGGCCGCCATGGTCTCCCAGCCCTACGAGCCCCCGGCCGAGGAGGAGAAGGAGGAGCACGAGCCCGTCCTCCCCCTGCTGTCCTACAACGGCCTCAGCAAGGTGACCGGCGAGGGCTCGCTGGTGGAGTCGCTCATGGCGTCGGTCCGCGCCAAGGGCGAGGAGTCCAGGCCCAGGAAGGACAAGCGCACCACCCTTCAGGTGACCGTGGACCGGCTGGTGGCCTCGGGAGCGGAGAAGGTGCGGCCGATCTGGCTGGAGCCGCTGCCCGAACTGCTCACCCTGGACACCGTGCTCGCCGACCTGGGCGAGGGCGACGTCCTGGAGGGCCCCGGGACCGAGCCCCCCGCCGCGGAGATGCGCGCGGTCCTCGGTCTGACCGACATCCCCCGCGAGCAGCGGGTCGTCCCCGCCGAGATGGACTTCACCGGGGCCGAGGGCAACGTCATCGTCCTGGGCGGCCCCCAGTCCGGCAAGTCCACGATGCTCCGCACCCTCATCGCGAGCCTGGCGTGGCGGTACCCGCCGGGCCGGGTGGGCGTGTACGCCATCGACTTCGGCGGCGGCGCGCTCCAGGCCATGGAGGACCTGCCCCACGTGGCGGGTGTGGCCGGGCGGGCCGACCCCGAGAAGGTGCAGCGGGTCCTGGTGGACGTGCGCGCCCAGCTCGACCGGCGCCAGCGGGTGTTCCGCAAGTACAAGCTGGACTCCCCCGCCGCGCTGCGCCAGGCGCGCGCGGACGGGAAGGTGGCCGGGAACGTGGTCGGCGACCTGTTCCTGATGATCGACGGCTGGTCGTCGGTGCGCGACACCTTCGACGAGGCCGACGAGGTCCTGATGGACATCGCGACCCGGGGTCCCTCCCTCGGCGTGCACACGGTGCTGACCGGCGCGGCGACCTCGCAGGTCCGCTCCCGGCTCCAGGCCCTGTTCGGCGGCCGGTTCGAGCTGCGGCTGAGCGACCCGATGGACTCGGGGATCGGCCGCAAGGTCGCCGACGAGATCCCCAAGGACACCCCCGGGCGCGGCCTGACCTCGGCGGAGCACCACACGCACGTGGCGCTGCCCCGGGTGGACGGGGTCGCCTCGGACGAGGACGTCACCGACGGCATCCGGGACCTGGTCAAGCGGGTCGGCGAGCGGTGGCCGCAGAAGGCCGTCCAGGGCGTCAAGACCCTGCCCGCCAAGGTCGAGCTGGACGACCTGCTCAAGGGGCGCCGCACCCCGCGGGGCCGCCGCGACACCGAACTGGTGCTGGGCATGGCCGAGAGCACGCTCGCCCCCGTGGCCACGAACCTGGACCGGGATCCCCACCTGGTCGTGTACGGGGACCCGCAGACCGGCAAGACCGCCCTGCTGCGCGGACTGGTCAAGCAGATCGTGCGCCGGCCGGCCGACCAGGTCGGCGTGGTCATGGTGGACTTCCGCCGCAGCCACCTGGAGCTGGTCCCCGAGGAGCACCTGCTGGCGTACTGCACGAGCGCGGAGCAGACCAAGGCGGTCGCGGCGAACCTGGCCGGGTCCCTCAAGGAGCGGATGCCGGGACCGGACGTCACCCCGAAGCAGCTGCGCGAGCGCAGCTGGTGGAAGGGCCTGGACCTGTTCATCGTGGTGGACGACATGGACATGCTGGGAGCTCGGTCGAACCCGCTCGCACCGCTGGCCCCGTTCATCCCGCAGGGCGCGGACCTGGGCCTGCACGTCATCGCGGCCCGGCGCACGGGCGGTTCGGCGCGGGCGATGTTCGAGCCGGTGCTGCAGGCGCTGACCGACATGGCCACGCCCGGCATGCTGTTCTCCGGCGACCGGATGGAGGGGCGCCTGGCCAACGGCACGGCGTCCAAGCAGCTCCCGGTCGGCCGCGCCCAGCTGGCGCGTCGGGGGCAGCGCCCCGACCTGGTGCAGGTCGGCTGGAGCGACTCCCCGGCGTAGACCCGGGGGCCCGTGCCCCCGGAGGCCCCGGGAGGTGCACGGGCCCGGGGTCCGCCGCGCGGGCCGGGGGTGCGTGGCCGGATGCGGGCCGGGGATGCGTGGCCGGGGGTGCGTGGCCGGGGGTGCGTGGCCGGATGCGGGCCGGGGATGCGTGGCCGGGGGTGCGTGGCCGGATGCGGCCACCGTCACAGACCCGCCGCCGACCTGCGGGTTCGCCGACCCGGTGTGCCCTGCCGCGCACCTGTCGTGACATTCGTCCGGTTCAATGTCCCTCGTCCCCGGAACCGTGCCGGTACGGGCTCCACCGCTCCGACACGGCGGCGGAAGACCCGAAGGCCGGGCGGGGAGTGTCCCGGCCTGCGATCGTGGCCGCATCCCCCAGGACGGCGAGAAGACACCTGAGAGCGACCTGGTTGACCATGAACAGAAGAACCGGCTGGTCCGCCGCGGCGGCGACCGCCGTGCTCCTCCTCGGGACGCCCGGATGCGGAATCCTCTCCGGCTCCGGACAGCAGGTCCGGGAGCTGGCCGGACACGAGGTCGTCCACGAGATGTCCGGGGACGACCTCGAGGAGCTCGCGGTGCCGACCACGGTCTCCGAGGCGTCGTGGGTCTGGGAGGGCCCTCGGGACGGGGAGCTCGTGGGGGTCCACCCCGTGCCCACCGGCGCGGTCCTGCACCTGAACGACGGCGTGGTGGGCCTGGACACCAGGACGGGGAAAGAGGTGTGGAGCTACCGCCTCCTGGGCTCCGAGGCCGAGGCCGCGGTCTCCCCCGACGGGACGTTCGTGGCCGTGAGCGCAAGCGGCTCCCTCGTGCTCCTGGACTCCGGCACCGGGGTGGAGACGCTCGTGCTCGAACACGGCGGCGCCGGGACGGACCGGCTGTCGGTCCAGCACGCCGGCCTCGTGACCGACGACGGCCTGGTAACGGCGGGGCCCGGCGACGGGGGCGGAGTCGCCGTCTCCTTCTCCCCGTGGGACGACGAACCGGGGTGGCGCGGCGAGCGCCTGCGGTGCCCCGGCGGCGCAGGGGGCCCGCGGGTCGAGGACGGCTTCCTCACCCCCAGCGGCGTCGTGGTGGTCTACGCGTGCGGCGGCTCCGACCTGCGCCTGACGAGCCTCGACACCGCCACCGGGGAGGAGCAGTGGAGCCTGGTGCGGGGGCAGGACTTCGACGACGCGGCCGAGCACCCCGAACAGCTCGACGAGGAGACGTTCGCCGCCGCGGGCGACGTGGCCGTGCTCCAGAACATGGCGCTCATGCGCGGCACCGTCGTGATCGACACGGTACGCGGGGAGGTCCTGTCCGAAGCGCTCCCCTCCGGCCCGGAGGACACCGTGCTGCGCGTCCTGCCCCACGGCTACCTGGCGGTCCGCTCGGAGCGCCTGGAGAACGGGCAGTGGGAGGACCGCTTCGAGGTCCGGGACTTCTCGGGCGCGGTGAAGGACACGGTCGTCACCGACGAGAACAGCGTGGGAAGCACCGTCTCCGGCCAGCTCCCGCTCAAGGACTCCCTGCTCAAGCCGAGGTGGTCCGAGGAGGAGGACAACATGGAGGTCGCCGTCTTCGACTGGGACGCGGAAGGCGCCGAGGAGACGATCGCGCTTCCCGTGGAGGTCGACCTCGGCGGGATCGACAGCGTCTGGGAGGTCGAGGAGGCCCTGGGCCCGGGGACCTTCCAGGAGGTCCCCGGCGCCGTGCTCGTGCGCGAGCACACGCGCGGGGAGCCGGTCCCCCGTGTGGCGGGGCTGACGTGACCGCGCCGGAAGCGCGCGCCCGCGCACGTCCGGCGGTCCGCTGCGCCGTACGGCAACCGATCACGATCACCAAGAGCAATCCGACCGACCCGCACGGCACCTCACCGGCTTCTCGCACCGTGGAACACACAGTGTCCGAACACCGACGGCCCGCACTGTTCTCGGCCGCTCTCGCCTCCTCGCTGTTCCTGTCCGCGTGCACGTCCGGGGACACCGAGGCGCCCCCCGGCGATGCCGCCCCCGAGGAGAGCCCGTCCCCCGAGTACATCCCCTACTTCTGGGTCGAACGTGAGGTACGAGTGCGCACTCTCGACCGCATGATGACCGAAGGCGATCCGCAGGAGGTCGCGGACAACACCGGCGACCTCGTCGAGCGGCTGTTCGCCACCGGCATCGTCCAGGAGGGCGAGGACGGGTACCGCGTGGAGTTGGACAAGGACGAGTGGACACCCGAGGCCGTCACACTCGTCAACCGCTTGGACTCCGCTCTGGCCGCGGCTATGGAGGGCAACGAGGTCGCCTGGTGCGGAGAGCCCATGGCAGGCGACGAGTTCGTCGAGGGCTACACCGACGAGTTCTGGGAGGCCTACGAAACGGCTGAAGAGTACGAGGAGAGCATCACCGACTACGTCGACTGCGGCACCGGCGAGCTGGACTGATGGCGGGGCCCTCTTTCAACGACACTTCGTCAGGGTGGGATGGTCGGTCACAAGCGGTCTCGGACGAACGGATCCGGGCCGTGAACCACACCCCCGTGACGCCGACCGCCGCGACGGGCGCTGCCGTCCCGGTGCTCGTGTCCCGGGCGGGCCCGGTCCTGGATGCGCTGTCGGGGAACGAACCATGACACCCTCGGAGTGATCCCACCCTTCTGTCCCCGCCCCCGTGCACCCTCCCCCGTCGTCCCTCCATCCGCTCCCGTCACCGACCTTCCCCGAAAGGCAGCTCCATGCGGCGTTCCCCCGCCCTGACCCCGGCCGTGTGCCTGCTCGCCCTCGCCGCCCTCACCGCCTGCACGGACACGTCCGGCGGCTCCGACGGACCCGCCGAGACGGTCGAGGACCTGGCCGAGGAGGGGCTGACCGGGCTGGCCCTGCTGCACCGGGGGTTCGAGGGCGGCGACCCGGAGACCGACCAGGTCCTCGTGTTCCACGACCCCGCGACGGGGCAGCCGACGCACCGGATCGCGCTCCCCGACGGGGCGGTCGACCCCATGGCCCCGTCGGTCCCCGTGCACGCGCAGTTCTCCGAGGACTGGGCGTTCTTCGCGTACGCGACCACGGAGCCCAACGCCGTGAACGTCGCCGTGCTCACCGACCCGGAGGACGCCGGGCAGGCCGACGTGGAGGAGATCTCCTACCAGCCGGTCGAGACCGTCACCCCGGCCGCCGGCGAGGTCCTGTCCCAGCCGGTCATCCACGGCGACCGGCTCTGGTTCGTGTCCGACAACGAGCAGGACGGGGCTCCGCCCCAGGTGCTGTCGGTGCCGCTGGACGCCCCCACCGGCACCCCCAACCAGGAGGGGAGCCTCGCCCTGGGCGAGGCCCAGCGGCCCAGCGACTGGACCCTCACCCCCGAGGGGGCGCTGCACATCCGCAACAGCGTGCAGACCCAGCAGATGAACGCCTCCGACGGGGGCAGCCTCGTGGTGCGGCAGACCGACGGCAGCGTGGTGAACGCGACGCTCAACGTCGACGGCGGCCAGTGGCAGACCTTCGACGGGGCACCGGTGTGGGGCGAGGGCACCGCCCTCCTGCGCCCGGACGCCGTGAGCGGCGCCGACACGCCGCCGGGCGCGTACCTGGTGACGGTCGAGGGCCAGGGCCACCGGGCGACCCGGCTGCTGGAGGACGCCGACGGTCCGGTCGAGCAGTACGCGCCCGCCCCCGGGCGGGAGGCCGTCCTGCTCCAGACCGGTGAGGCCTGGTTCCGGGTGGACCTCGCGGACGGCTCCGTGGAGGAGACGGCCGAGGCCTTCCCGCGCTTCCATGACGCGTCCATGGACGGGTGGCCCCTCGCGGTCCGCTGGGCGACGGAGCCGGCGGCCGACGGTCCCAGCGCCGATCCCTCCGGGTCCCCCTCCTCCTGAGGCCCCCGGTGCGGCCGCCCGTCCGGCCGCCGGGCCCCGCTGTCCGCCCCGGGATCCAGAACGGCGCGCCGGACGGTACCCGGACCCGGCTCCGTCCCAGTCCACGGCCCCTGTCCGGTCGGCCGCCGCGGAGCATCCGATACCGATCCGTAGTGAACTTCGCAATCGGCCCGCGACTCACATGACCGACGATGCGTCGCAGAAGGGAGCGCGTCGGATCGACTCCGGCCGGCGCCGAACAACGACGGGGGACACGCGGATGACCGAGGCAGGCGGCAACCCGATCGAGGGGATGCAGGGCGGCGAGTACGCCGAGACCCTCGCGTCCGCCATGGCCGGGCTGGCCGAGATGTTCGACCACCTCATGGGGGACGCGGAGGGCGCCGCCGGGAACAGCGACGTGGCCCTCGGCTTCTCGCTGTTCCGGCAGGACATGCTCCCCGTCTTCCAGGGCGTCCAGGAGCACGGCCTCCAACTGGCCGAGAACATCCAGGCGGGCGCGGGCGGGATCGCCCTGAACGACGTGCGGTCCGCCGAGGAGTACGACTCCCCCTGGGGCTCCCACCGGGACATCAACTTCGACTGACGCGCCACCGGTCCGACACCGCTCCGCCCTCCGGCGTCCCGCCCGGCCCTCCGGCGCGGCCCGGCCCCGCCCCCGGACCCCCGTTCCTCCCCCGCTAGGAAGACCATGGCCTCATTCCAGCTGTTCTTCTCGCCCCGCTCCATCGAGTCGTTCGAGAGCCGGATCCGTCCGGTGAGCGAGGATCTCGTCACCCTGGAGGCGCGCCTCCTGGGCAGGGCGGACGACCTGGAGGGCGGCTTCGACTCGGCCGCCTCCCACTTCACCGACATCGTCGGCTGGGACATCACGTCCCTCGGCGCCGAGAACTACCAGCAGTGGGTGGACGCCGCCGTCAACCTCCGGTTCGCCATCGACGTGAACGAGATGTGGGCGGACCGCGTCAAGGAGTTCTGGGACAAGCGCGACGCCATGTGGGACGACTGGGACGAGGCGGTCGCCTCCAAGGTGTCCCAGGTCCCCGACGAGTACCGGGAGACGGTGATCACCGCCGAGTCCCCGACGCCGGACCACTGGTTCGACTCCGACGCCAGGAAGTGCCGTGAGCTGTACGACGAGCTCAGCGGCTACCTGGAGGAGGTCCAGGGGCGTGAGCGGGCCAACTGGGACGCGCACGAGGAGAACGCCCTGGAGATCCTCGGGATGCTGCGGGGCGGGCCGACGGGCGAGAACGTCCAGAAGCTCATCGACGGCGGCTACGCCGACATGGTGTACGCCAACCTCGACCCCGGCAAGTACCTCTCCCTGGAGTCCGACTTCGAGCTGACCCCCGATTCGGCGGAGGAGGCGGCGTCGGAGCTGGCCCCGTACTGGTCGGGCGACAAGCCCCTCGACGACCGCTACCACGAGCTGATGCTGGTCATGAGCATGATCGGCACCAACGCCCGCAACGCCCAGAACGACGGCGGCGAGCTGCGGGAGGAGGAGGTCGACTTCCTGGAGGCGTTCTACGCCCAGCTCGAGCTGGAGGGCGGCGGTTCGTACACGGGCGTCCTCTCCGTCCCCGGCTGGATGGAGGGCGGCCACATGACCGGGGAGGAGCGCGAACACGCCCTCGGGACGCTGGGCGACGGTCTGCTCGCCCTCTCCGACCCGGAGCTGGGCGGGGGCTACGAGTCCCTCCCCGAGAGCGTGCGCAGGGCCGCCGAGGGCCCCTTCCTCACGACGGACCCGGACGAGCCGGTCTACGCGCTCGTCACCTACAAGGACGACGTGGAGGCGCTCACGTCCCTGCTCCGGCACACCGACGGGGACCTCGGGGCCGGCTACACCCTCTCCACCAACCTGACCATGTCGGCGGGCTCCTACAACTACTTCTGGGGCTCGGCCGGGGAGGGGGGCTACGTGATGTCCGAGGACCTCGCCGTGCTGGCCGACGTGGGCACCCGCAACGAGGACGCGAACCACTACGTGCTCACCGGGGAGCACCCGTCCCCGGCACCGGAGACCGGCGCCGACTACCCCGACAAGTTCCGCCGGGACGCCGTCCAGGGACTGCTCACCTACGAGTGGCACGACCACGGCGAGGCCGCGTCGGGGCTGATCGACTGGATCTCGGCGGACTCCCTGAGCGAGGACGAGGACGTGCGGAACCGGGCGGGCGAGGCCGCCTCCGGGTTCATCGGCATGGTCACCACCCCCGAGATGCAGCAGGCCCTCACGGACACCGGCGTGGACGTGGGCGACAGCGAGGACGCGTCCTTCACCGAGTTCAACTCCGCCCTCGCCGACAGGTTCGCCGACGTCTTCGACTCCTACCTGTTCAGCTTCGCGGCGAGCGAGATCAAGTCCTCCGAGGAGGGCAACGCACTCCTCACCGGCGTCACGGACTACAACCCGGAGACCGGGGCGTTCAACATCGGCGTCCAGGAGCGCGCCGCGTACATGCAGTACCTGATGGGCGACGACGGCGCCGCGATGCGGGCCGTCAACTCGGCCATGGCCTACGAACAGGCCCAGATCGAGCTGTACCTGGGCACGGGCGACACCGACCTGACGGCTCCGGGCGCGGCCAGCCTGTACTCCCTCATCGACCTCGGCCTGGAGATGGAGGTCGAGGACCGCACCGGCGACCTGGACGCAGCCCGGGAACGCAAGGAGCAGCTCTATACGTTCGCGCTGGAGGAGGGCGGCAACCTGGCGGAGAAGATCCCCGTCGTCGGCGCCGCCATCAACCGGGGGCTGGGCCTGGGGGCCGACGCGATCGTGGAACAGCTGGTGGAGACCGACATCGAGATCACGCCGAAGGTGCCCAGAAACGAGGACGAGGAGATCCGCCGGGTCGACCAGCAGGCCGAGTTCCTGAACTACGTCATGTCCTCGGGCAGCGACTCCGTCGTGACCCCTCCGAGCCGGGAGCACCTCGACGTCCTGGAGGAGTACGGGGTGGTCTCCTACGGGGACGACGGCTCCGTCACCGTCCGGACGGACTCCACCGGGTGGGACGTCACCGACGAGCCGGGCGGCGGCAGGTCCGACGTCGTCAACGCCCTGCACGGCGCTCTGAACAGCACCCAGATCGACCCGTCGAACAGGGAGCAGGACAACGGGAACGTCTTCTACAACGAGTTCTCGGGACCGTACAACGCCCGTTACGACCTGATCCAGGCCGAGGGCAAGCGCGAGGAGGAGAAATGACCGGAGAGCCCGCGAGGTCTTCCGGAAAGCGCAGGGGGCGGGCCGCCCTGGCCGCCGTCGCCGGGGTCGCCGTGCTGCTCGCGGCCGCAGTCCTCCTCGTCCGGCAGGCCGGCGGCCCCGAGGAGCCGGAGGCCGGTCCCACGGCCTCCCCCGAGGAGGGCGGCGAGCCTCGGGCGGACGCGGAATGGGTCAGGCGGCAGGTCAGGATCCTCACCCTGGAGCGCATGTTCGCGGAGAGCGACCCGGCCGAGATCGTCGGGGAGGCCTCGGAGGACACCAGGAGCGCCCTCCTGGAGGGCGGGGCCGTGGTCGAGGACGGCCAGGGGACCCGGGTGGAGACCGACCCCGCCGAGTGGACCGTCGCCGACCACCTCGGGGAGCAGGGCATCCGGCTCGCCAGTGTCGACAACGCCATGGACGCGCTCCTGTGGGAGAACGACGTCACCTGGTGCGGCGGCGCGGCCGTCGCCGGCCGCGACTTCGTGCACGACTACCTGGACACCCACGAGGGGGCCTTCGACACGCAGGAGGAGTACCTGGAGAGCATCGCCGACCACGTCGACTGCGGCTCCGGGGCGCCCGGGTGACACCGTCCGGATCGCGGCCGGACGCGTCGGCGCGGCCGCCCGCACATGGCCGGAAGCGGCCAGCCGCATCCGCCCCCGCTCACGGGCGGACCGGGACGGGAGTGCGGGAAACCCCCGTCCGGGGTGGCTCGATGCGGATCCGGGCCGCCGGGCCCCGCGAGAGCCCGGTCTTCCTGCACGGCGTCCGAGGTCACGAGACGCGCACCTCCGTTGACCGAGAGGTGGGATCCTTACTATCGTCCGTATCCTCCCCTTCCTCCTGTGGCCACACGCATCCCCGTGCGAACAGGGGCCGGAGGGCGAACCCCCACCCGACTTTCCGGAAAGGTCCAGATGTCGCACGTCGGTCTTGAAAACGTCAACAGCCTCTCCACCGGCGGTGAGCAGCTCGGGCAGGAGTCCGACGGCCTCCGCACCCAGATGAACCAGCTCATCCAGGACATGGTCAACGACGCCGACTCCCTCCAGGGCCAGGCGCTCACCGACTTCCGCATGGCCCGCGAACAGCTGACCGAGCGCTTCGACGAGCTCATGACCTGGTGCAGCCAGAACGGCATCAAGCTCAACGAGGGCCAGCAGGAGTTCAACGTCACCGACACGGACTCCAGCGCCGAGTACTCGCAGGCCGGGAACGACCTCGGCGGCCTCAGCCGCCCGGTCAACGTCTGAGCCCCCGCACCTCTCCCCGCTCCTCCCTCCAGAAAGGCTTTCCCCCATGGGTTCCCAGTTCGACGTGTACGGCGACGTCGCCGGCCTCCAGGGCCTGGCCGAGGACCAGCAGGCCCACCTGGGCCGCTTCTCCGCGATCATGAGCCAGATCAACGAGCAGTCGGAGTCGACGGTCAGCCAGTGGGAGGGCTCCGGCAGCGCCCAGTTCCAGGCCAAGGCGTCGGAGTTCGACACCCAGTTCTCCGAGGTCAACTCGGCCTTCGCGAAGGTGATCGCGGCCACCAGCAACACCGCGGACAACTACGGTCGGCTGACCAAGTACCTCGACGGTCTGTTCTAGTAGGCTGAGCGGCGATGTCCTCCCCGACCCCGACGTCCCCGCCGGCCTCCTCCGATCCGGACCCGCAGCTTCCCGAGGCGTTCCACTACACGCCCAACGAGGAGAAGTACGTCCTCCAGGCGGACGCCCTGCGGCACCGGCAGCTGCGGTCGGCGCTGCTGTACGGGTCGAGCCGCTACTGGCGCCGCAGGCAGCAGGTGTGGCCCGCGGTGATCGGCGGGCTGATCCTGGTCGCGCTGATCTGCGGGGTCATCGCCCTCATCGGGGCCTTCGGCCGGCAGCAGGAGGTCAACGAGGAACGCGGGTGGGGCAACACCACCCGTCAGCAGATGATCCAGAGCCCCCTCACCGACGTGTCCCCGTTCCCGTAGCACCCGTGACACCGGTGCCTTCGGGGCCCACTCCCCCACCGCCCGAGAGGCGGCGGGGATCCTCCACCACGAACGCCACAAGGGGGTCGCTCTCCCGTGTCCGGCTCCGAGCACGCCCCCTGGGCGCCCGGGTACGACACGTCCGCACTGCTCCACCAGGGGCGGCGCGCCCGGATCATCCGGGCGACGCGCTCCACCAGCGGTGCCGACGTCGTCCTCAAGGTCCTCCCCGAGGCCCTGGGCCGCGCCGAGCTGAACCAGCTCCGCGACCTCGCCGGGGTGCCCGGCGTGGTGCCGCTGCTGGACGCGGGGACCACCGCCGACGGTGACGTGTTCGTGGTCCTGCCGTTCTACGCGGACGGCTCCTTCGGCGACATGCTCGTCCGCAGGGGGCCCGCGCCGGTGCAGGAGGCCGCGGCCGTCGCCCGTGGCGCGGCGGCGGCGCTGGGGTCGATGCACGGGCGGGGCCTGCTGCACAACGACGTCTGCCCGGGGAACGTCCTCCGGGCGGGACGGACGCCGGTCCTGACCGGTTTCGGCTCGGTCCGGAGGTCCGGTGAGGCCCTGCCCCCGCCCGCCCCCGGCACGGAGGCCTTCCTGCACGCGGCGCCGGAAGTGCTGCGCGGCGAGGCCCGCACGCCCGCGACCGACGTCTACCAGCTGGCCTCCACCGTCTGGACGATGCTCGCCGGGCACGCGCCGTTCTCGCCGACGGACGGCGGCCCGTTCGACGCCCGGACGTACGCGGAGCGGGTCCTCTCGGAGGAGCCGAGCCCGGTCCCCCGGCCGGACGTCTCCCGCAAGCTGCGCGGTGTGCTCACCCGGGCCCTGGCCAAGCTCCCCGAGGAGCGCTTCCCGAACGCGTCGGCGTTCGCCGCGGCGTTCGAGCAGGCGCGCACGGCCCGGTCCGCCGCGCCGTCGGCCGGTTCCACCGGCGGCCAGGCCCCCTTCCCGGGTACGCGGGAACCGGTGGGCGGGGCGCCCGCTCCGGCGACCGGGCCCCAGGCGCCCCTGTCGGGACCGCAGTCCCCGGCCGCGCAGTGGTTCCCCAGCGGCCCCCAGGCCTCGCACGCTCCGGTGGCCCCGTGGGCCACCGGGCCGAACACCCCTCCGCACGCCCCCGCCGACCCGTACACCGGTCCGCAGGGTTCCCACGGCGCGCGGCAGGCGCCCCCCGCCTCCCCCGGGGCGGACCCGGCCCCGCCCACGGGCCCCGAGGCGCCGCCGCCCGGCCCCCCGGCTCCCGCCACGGGACCGCGTGCCCCCCTCTCCGCGCCCGGCGGAGCACAGAACCCCTATTCCGTGCCCTCGGGGCCGTGGACGCCCCCGGCGGCGCCGTCCGGCCCGCAGGTCCCCCACGGTGCGCCCTCCGGACCCCAGGCCCCTCCCGGGGCCCCGTGGCCCCCCGGCGACCCGTCGGCCCACCGCGCACCCTCCGGACCCCACGCCCCACCGGACGCCGCGCCCACCGGTCCCCGGGCGCCGCAGGCCGACCCCGGGCGGCCCTCGTACCCCGCGTACGCGCCGTCCGGCCCGCAGGACCCCCACGGTGCGCCCTCCGGGCCCCAGGCCCCTCCCGGGGCCCCCTGGTCCCCCGGCGACCCGCCGACCCACCACGCGCCCTCCGGACCCCAGGACCCACCGGCCGCCCAGCACGGACCGGCGGCGCTCCCCGTCGCCCCCTCGCCGGCCGCGGGCCGGCCCGGCACGCCTCCGGGCGGCGCCCACCCCCCGGCCGGTCCCCAAACCCCGCGGGAACGGCGGGCGCCGCTGCGCCGCCCCACCGGCCTGGAGGGCAGCAGGCTTCCGGCCCTCGACGCCGGCGGCACGGCCGAGATCATGATGGCCAAGATGCGCGGCGAGGAGATCTCCCCGCTGCGCGCCTGGTCCCGGCTGGAGGGGTGGACCGGCACCGCCGAGTCCTCCTTCCTCCCCGTGGACCGGACCCCGGACGAGAAGGACGACGTCCCCGTGTGGTCCCCCGCGCAGGACGGGGACCGGGGCCAGGCGCGCTGGCGCCGCCACCTCCACATCGGCGTCACCGTCTGCGGCATCCTGCTCGCCACCAGCGTCTCCGGCGTGTTCGCCGCGACCGGCCCCGAGGAGCCCGTGGTGACGGCCGCGGCCGAGGAGCCCGAGCCGGAGGCCCCGGCCGGGGACCCCGCAGCGGACGAGGTCGTCGCGCCCGAGGCCCCGCCGGAGGTCTCCGCGCCGTCACAGGTGCTGTTGTCCGACAACTACGGCTCCGTCGAGCTGGCCTGGACGGACAACAGCGGGGGCACCGCCTCGTTCTTCGTGTTGGGCGGCCCGCAGGACCACCCCCAGGCCACCCTGGCCAGGACCGGCCCCGGCGTGGTGTCCGCCCAGGTCGTCACGGCCGTCACCTCCGTCGAGTACTGCTTCACCGTGGTCGCCGTGGACGGCGCGTCCGCCCCCTCCGACGAGGTGTGCACGACCCGCGCCGCGGACCGGGCGGAGGCCGAACGCCTGGAGGAGGAAGAGGAGGAGCGGCAGCGCGAGGAGGAGGAGGAGCGGGAGGCGGAGGAGGAGGCCGAACCGTCGCCCTCGCCCAGCCCCGGGGCCGCCGACTGACCCCTCCGTCCCGGCCGGGGCGGCGGGTCCGGCGGCACCGTGCCGCCCTGTCCGACCGTCCGCCTGTGACGGGGGGCATACCGGGCGAGAACGTCCTCGGATAGCGTTTGCTGACTTCAGCCGCGCGTCTACTCTGGGAGCCGTCCCTTGTCCGGGGTCATCATCGGGTTCGGCGTCATCGCCAGCATCGTCGTCATCGGCTACATGTTGGGACGTCTGCCCATCCTGGGTCCTGGGGCCAAGGAGGTCCTCAGCAAGCTGGCCTTCTTCGTGGCCGGCCCCGCGCTGATGTTCACCATCCTGGCCGACACCGACCTGTCCCTCCTCGCCTCCGGTCCGGTCCTGGTCAGCGCGCTCAGCGTCGCCCTGGTCTCCGTCCTCTTCATCGCCGTGGGCGCGGTGCGGCGCTGGGGCGTCGGTCTGACCACCGTCGGCACCCTGTCCGCCGTCTACGTGAACGCGGGGAACCTGGGCATCCCCATCGCCGCGTACGTCCTCGACGACGCCTCGCTGGTCGCGCCCATCCTGCTCATGCAGCTCCTCTTCCTGGCCCCGGTGGCGCTCACCGTCATGGACCTGAGCCGGGGCGAGGTCCGCGGGTTCGGCCCGGTGCTCCGCCGCGCGCTGGGCACCCCCTTCCGGAACCCGGTGGTGATCGCCTCCCTCGCGGGCGTGCTGCTGTCCCTGTCCGGCTGGGAGCCGCCCGCGCCCCTGCTGGAGCCCTTCGAGCTCCTCGGCGGCATGGCGGTCCCGGCGATGCTGCTGGCGTTCGGCATCTCCCTGCACGGCGGGGGCGTGCCGGGCCGGGGACCCGACAGGGCGAAGGTCCTGTTCGGGGTCGTCCTGAAGTCGGTGGTCCTGCCCCTGACCGCGTGGGCCCTGGGCGCCCTGGCGTTCGGGCTGACCGGACCGTCGCTCTTCGCCGTGGTGGTGCTGGCGTCCCTGCCCACCGCCCAGAACGTGTTCACGTACTCGGTCCAGTACGGGGTCGGCGAGAACATGGTGCGCGAAGTGGTGCTGCTGTCCACCTTCCTCACCGTCCCCGTCCTGGTCACGGTCGCGTTCCTGCTCGGTTGACCCTCCTCGGTGGTGCTGGCTGTAGTACGGGGACGCCCGGACGCACCAGTGTTTCCGGGAGCCCGGAAACCTAGGTTCGAGGGGTAGGAAGACCACCTCCCGGGAGCACCACATGCAACGAGTCCCCCGCGCCCTCCCCCTTCTGGCCGCGCCCCTGATGATCGCCGCCGCGCTCCTGCCCGGCGCGGCCCCCGCCGCCGCCGCGGTCGGAGCCGTCCCCGCGGCCGAGCCCGTCCCGCTGACCGCCGAGAGCGCCCGGGAGTTCGTCGACACCCGTGTCGCCGAACTCCTGGAGGAGCACGGCGCCCCCGGGGTGGCCGTCACCGTCGTCGGCGGCGGGGAGCAGCTGGCCTCCGCCTCCCACGGCTACTCCGACCTGGCCGAGCGGACCCCGCTCGACCACACCGCCCAGGTCTTCCCCCTCGCCTCGGTCTCCAAGTCCCTGACGGCCGCGGCGGTCCTCACCCTGGTGGACAGCGGGGAGATCGACCTCCACGAGGACGTCAACGCCTACCTGCCCGAGGACGCCCGGCTCGCCACCGACGGCATCACCATGCACCACCTGCTCACCCACACCGCCGGCTTCGCCGAGCTGGTCGACATCCCGTTCGCGAGCGACACCGCCGCGCACCTCACCCTGGACGGGGTCGCCCGCACCAGGGAGCCTGAACAGCTCAACGAGCCCGGCCGGTTCCCCGCGTACTCCAACCACGGGTCGGGGCTGGCCGGGTTCATCGCCCAGGAGGTGAGCGGGGTCCCCTTCGACGAGTTCGTGGAGCAGACCGTCTTCGGACCTCTCGGCATGGCGGACAGCGGGTTCGTCCAGGTCCACGAGGCCCGGGGGACCCTCGACCTGCCCGCGTTCCACCTGGCGGACGGCTCGGTCCCCGAGGACCTGCACGTGTCCGCTTCCCCCGCCGGCGCCGCCCTCGCCACGACCGACGACATGGCCCGGTTCATGCTGGCCCTGCTCGGCGGGGGTGAGCTCGACGGCGAACAGGTCCTGCCGGAGAGCGTCCCCGCACTGATGACGGACCGGCAGTTCGAGGTCCACCCCGAGCTGGCATCGATCGGCTACGGCACGTACCAGTGGCGCGGCGGGGACTCCCCCGTCCTCGGCCACGGCGGGGACCTGGTGGGCATGCACACCGGTTACACGCTGGTCCCCGCCATCGGCGCGGGCCTGTTCGTCGCCGTCAACGGCGACGACACCTCACCGGAGACACAGGCCAACCCGCTGCTGGACCTGCGCATGGCCGTGGCCGCCGCGTTCTCCGAGACGTTCGCCCCGCAGGCCCCTCCGGCCGGCGAGGCCGACCCGGGGGCCGACCTCGGCCCGTACACCGGCAGCTACATCACCAGTCGGCGCGCCGGGAGCGGGCCTGCCCAGCTCACCGTCCTCCTCGACAACATGGTCGTGCGGGACGGCGGGGACGGGACGCTCTCGGTCGGCGGCGGGATGGCCCTCGACGACCGCTGGCTCCCCGCGGGGGAGGGCCGCTTCGTCGCGGAGAACGGCGAGGACGAGCTGGTCTTCCTGGAGGAGGACGGCGAGGTCGTCGCCCTCGCCACCGGCTCCAACCCCACGCAGGTCTACGAGCGGACCTCGTTCCTGGCCAGCCCCCTCACGCACGGCGTCGCCGCGGCGGCCTCCCTGCTGGTCCTGTTCACCGCGTTCGTCCAGTTCCGCCGGGCCCGCGACCGGTTCACCGTCGTCGCCCGGGTGCTGGGGGCGCTGACCGCCCTGGCCTGCTACGCCGGCGTCGGGATCCTCGCGTACGGGCTGTTCGTCGCCCCCCACAAGGTGGAGGAGTGGGTCTTCGGGGGGTCCCTCATGCTGACCGCGCCCCTGGCCGCCGCCGTCCCGCTGACCCTGGCCACCGCCGCCGTGGCCGCGACCGCATGGGCGCGGGGACGGCTGAGCGCGGCCGGGCGGGTCCACCTCTCCCTGGTCGCGGTGGCCGCCGCCGTGTTCGTCGCGGTGGGCGCCCAGTACGGCTTCGTGTGGGGGCTGTCCTGACCCGTCCGAGGTCACGGGGTCCCGGGGCCGGGGTCCGGACAACGGAATCCCGCGTGTCGGCGGGGCTCCCGGGGGAATACTGACGGTGCGGGCCCGCCCCCTCCCCCTTGGGGGGCGGGCCCTCCTCGCGGGAAGGGGCCGGTGCGCTCGCGCACCGGCCCCTCACCCCTGCTGTGTGCCCGCGGTCCCTCCCGTCCGTGGCCGGGCGCACGGCCACGGCTCCCCGGCCCCCGGAGGAGCGGCCCTGCCCGCCCGGTCCCGCGGGCGCCCGAGCCGGCCGGGGCCGGGTCGGGCGCCGACCGGGACGGGGCCTACCCCCAGGCCAGAGCGGTCAGCTCGGGGTCCTCCAGCGCGGTGCCGATGTCGCGCAGCACCTTGGAGCCCAGCTCGCCGTCGACCAGGCGGTGGTCGAAGGACAGCGACAGCGTCGTCACCTTGCGGACCTTGAGCTCACCCTTGTGCACCCACGGCATGTCCCGGATCTGGCCGAAGGCGAGGATCGCGGCCTCGCCCGGGTTGAGGATCGGGGTGCCCGCGTCCACGCCGAACACGCCGACGTTGGTGATGGTGATGGTGCCGCCGGACATGTCGGCCGGGCTGGTCTTCCCCGCCCGCGCCGTGTCCGTCAGCCGCTTGAGCCCCGCCGCCAACTCGGGCAGCGTCATGGCGTCGGCGTCCTTGACGTTGGGCACCACCAGGCCGCGCTCGGTGGCGGCCGCGATCCCCAGGTTGACGTAGTCCTTGACCACGATCTCCTGGTTGTCGCCGTCCCACGTGGCGTTGATCTCCGGGTGGCGGCGGACCGCCATGAGGAGCGCCTTGGCGACCAGCAGCAGCGGCGACACGCGCACGTCGGCGAAGTCGGGCCGCGCCCGCAGGCGCGCGACCGCCTTCATCGTCTTCGTGACGTCCACCTGGAGGAACTCGGTGACGTGCGGCGCCGTGAACGCGCTGCCGACCATCGCCGCGGCCGTGTGCTTGCGCACCCCCTTGACGGGGATGCGCCGTTCGCGGGCCGACCGGTCCGCGGGGGCCGCCGGCGCGGACTCCGGCTGCGGCTCGGCCTGTGCCGGGGCCCGGACGGCCTCGGCCGCGGCGCGGACGTCGTCACGGGTGACGATCCCGCCGTCGCCGGTGGGCGCGACCGACCCGAGGTCCACTCCGAGGTCCTTGGCGAGCTTGCGCACCGGGGGCTTGGCCAGCGGACGGCCCGCGGGGCCGGACGCCGGAGCCGGGGCCGCGGGTACCGCGACCACGGCGGGGGCGGGCGCCGGAGGCGCCGCCGACGGCGGGACGGGCGGTGACGACGGTGCGGACGGGGCCGGGCGGCGGCGGGCGCGGCGCTGCGTGGAGGCCGCCTTCTCGCCGTAGCCGACCAGCGGCTTCTCCCGCACCTCCGTGTCCCCGCCGTCCTCCGCACCGGGGTCGGCGCCGGACGCGGAGCCGCCGGTGCCGTCGTCCACGGTGATGATCACCGCGCCGACGTCCACCGTCTGGCCCTCCTCGGCCAGCAGCTCCCGGACCGTGCCCGCGAACGGGCTCGGCAGCTCGACGACCGCCTTGGCCGTCTCGATCTCGCAGATCATCTGGTTGACCTTGATCTCGTCACCCGGCTTGACGTACCAGCTGAGGAGTTCGGCCTCGATCAGGCCCTCGCCGACGTCGGGCAGCCTGAACGACTGCACGCCGTCGACGGCGGGCGCACTCTTCTGAATCGCCATGTGCTTCGGTTTCCCCGATCCCTAGTACGCGAACGCCCGGTCGACCCCGTCCAGAACCCGGTCGAGGTCCGGGAGGTAGTACTCCTCCAGACGCGACTGCGGGTAGGGGGTGTCGAAGGCGGCGACGCGGATGACCGGCGATTCCAGGTGGTAGAAGCACTCCTCGGTGACGCGGGCCGCGATCTCCGCGCCGGGGCCGCCGGTGAGGACCGCCTCGTGGGCGACGACCAGGCGCCCGGTCCGGCGCACCGACTCGACCACGGTCGGGTAGTCCACCGGGGAGAGGGAGCGCAGGTCGACGACCTCGATGGAGTGCTCGGTGTCGGCCTCGGCCGCCTGGAGCGCGGTCTTGACCATCGGGCCGTAGGCGAGCAGGGTCACGTCGGTGCCGGGCCGGGCCACGCGCGCGGCGCCCATGGGGGTGGCCTCGGCGATGGACGCCCCGGTGTCGACCTCGGACTTCTCG
Organism: Nocardiopsis sp. NPDC006198; assembly: GCF_040613895.1. Classification (NCBI taxonomy): domain Bacteria; kingdom Bacillati; phylum Actinomycetota; class Actinomycetes; order Streptosporangiales; family Nocardiopsidaceae; genus Nocardiopsis; species Nocardiopsis sp. NPDC006198. Next base: position 29,620 of record NZ_JBEXSY010000064.1, read on the forward strand.
TAGTAGCGCCGCTTGGGCTCCAGGAAGATGACCGGGTCGTCGGAGCGGACGGCCTGCTGGATCATCCAGTAGGCGTCCTCGGGGTTGGCCACCGTGACCACGCGCAGGCCGGAGGTGTGCGTGAAGTACGCCTCCGGGGACTCGCTGTGGTGCTCGACGGCGCCGATGCCGCCGCCGTAGGGGATCCGCATGACCACGGGCATGCTGAGCTTGCCCGCCGAGCGCCTGCGCATCTTGGCCAGCTGGGTGAAGGTCTGGTTCGCCGCCGGGAAGAAGAACCCGTCGAACTGGATCTCGACCACGGGGCGGTAGCCGCGCATGGCCATGCCGATCGCGGTGCCGACGATGCCGGACTCGGCGAGCGGGGTGTCGATGACCCGGTCGGCGCCGAAGTCCTTGTACAGGCCGTCGGTGACCCGGAAGACGCCGCCGAGCCTGCCGACGTCCTCGCCCATGACGAGGACCTTGGGGTCGTGCTCCATGGACGCGCGCAGGCCCGCGTTGATGGCCTTGCCGATCGTGAGGCTGGTTCCCATGGCCTAGCGGCCCCCTTCCGCGCCGGCGCTCTCGAAGGAGGCCAGGTAGTCGGCGAACTCGGACCGCTGCCGGTCGATGTGGACGTTGGGCTCGGCGTACACCTCGTGGAAGATGTCGAGCGGTTCCGGGTCGGGAAGCGCACGGCACTCGGTGCGCACCTGCTCGCCGATGGTCTCGGCCTCGGCGTCGACGGAGGCGAAGAACTCCTCGTCCGCGAGGCCGTTGAGCTCGAGGTGGCGGCGGACGCGCAGGATCGGGTCCTTGGCCTTCCACTCGTCGAGTTCGGCGGAGGCCCGGTACCGGCTGGGGTCGTCGTTGGTGGTGTGCGCGCCCATCCGGTAGGTGAACGCCTCGACCAGGGTGGGGCCGTTGCCCTCGCGGGCGTTGTCCAGGGCCGCGCGTGTGACGGCGAGGACCGCGAGGACGTCGTTGCCGTCCACGCGTACGCCCGGGAAGCCGAACCCGGCGGCGCGCCGGTAGATCGGCACGCGGGACTGGCGCTCCAGGGGCTCGGAGATCGCCCACTGGTTGTTCTGGCAGAAGAACACGACCGGGGCGTTGTTCACGGAGGCGAAGTTGAACGCCTCGTTGGTGTCGCCCTGGCTGGTGGCCCCGTCGCCGAAGTAGGAGATGACGGCGGTGCCGTCCTCGCCGAGGGCGCCGTCGCGCTGGACGCCCATGGCGTAGCCGGTGGCGTGCAGCGCCTGGCTGCCGATGACGATCGTGTACAGGTGGAAGCCGTGCTCGTGGGGGTCCCAGCCGCCGTTGGTGACGCCGCGGAACATGCCGAGCAGTTCCTTGGGCTCGATGCCGCGGCACCAGGCGACGCCGTGCTCGCGGTAGGAGGGGAACGCCATGTCGTGTTCGCGCAGCGCCCGGCCGGAGCCGATCTGCGCGGCCTCCTGGCCGAGCAGTGAGGCCCACAGGCCCAGTTCTCCCTGGCGCTGGAGGGAGACGGCCTCGCTGTCGACCCTGCGTACGAGGACGAGGTCTCGGTAGAGCGCGCGGATCTCCTCCGCGCCGATGTCCAGGGGGTAGTCGGGGTGCCCCGTGAGCTCCCCTTCCGGTGTCAGGAGCTGGATGAGCTCCGGTTCCTCGTGCGCGGTGGTGTCCGACACGTCGCTCCTCGGGTTCTCGGGGCCGGGTTCGCGTGGGTGAACGCTGATCGGCCGTTTCACGGTCCGCCTCACCCGGGGGTGGTGGGTGAGGGCGGACAGCCCTCCCCATATCGTGACAGACCTCACTATGGAGAGCGCAAGCCCTCGGCGTCACCTTTTACGCTGTGGCCCCCATGATCCACGACGGCCGGCCGACCCGATTACCAGGGCTTCCTAGCATGTACAAGGTCTTCCAACAACTTTGTGGACGCTTGTCGGAGCTGAGCGCACGAAGCCCGGACGGGCCCTCGGCCGGGGCCCGTCCGGGCGTGTCGGAAGAGGCGGTACGGACCGGCCGGGACGTGCCGGGCGCGAGCGGCGCCGGGGCCCGTCGGCGGGCGGCCGGCGCGGGCGTCGCCCCCGGTACGCGGGCCGCAGGCGCGTCGGGAGCGGACCGCCGGAGCGCGAGAAGGCGCGCGGGCGGGACGGGCGCGCGGGTCCGCAGGAGCGGTGGTCCAGGGGTCGCCTCGGGAGCCGGGGCCGGTCGGGGCCCGGCTCGCCGGCCGGCGGGGGCGGCTCGTCGGCGGCCGTCGGCGGTCGGGCGGCGGGTCGGCCCGCCGGGCGATGACGGCGCTCCCGGCAGGCGGGTGCGCCGACGGGGCTCGGACCGGGCGGCTCACGGCCGGGACCGGCCACGGGGGACGGGTACGGGGGACCGAAAAGGCCTCGGGGCGGGTTTCCGGCCCGCCCTCGACCGGGCTCGACGGTGTCGCGCGCGGCCTAGTCGGCGGCCTGCGCCGGAACGCGCATGCCGCGGTCGCGGGCGTAGTCGGAGAGCATCTCGCGGAGCTGGCGGCGGGCCCGGTGCAGACGCGACATCACCGTCCCCAGCGGGGTCCCCATGCGCGCGGCCACCTCCTTGTAGGCGTAGCCCTCGATGTCGACGAGGTAGATGACCTCCTGGAACTCCTCCGGCAGACGGGCGAGCGCCTGCTTGATGGCGGAGTCGGGCAGGTGGTCCAGGACCTCGTTCTCGGCGGACCGCATGCCCGAGGACGTGTGCGCCTCGGCGGCGGCCAGCTGCCAGTCCTTGATCTCGTCGGTCGTGTCCTGGCGCGGTTCGCGCTGCTTCTTGCGGTAGCTGTTGATAAAGGTGTTGGTCAAGATCCGGTACAGCCAGGCACGCAGATTCGTACCCGCACGGAACTGGTGGAAATTGGCGAACGCCTTGGCGAAGGTCTCCTGTACGAGATCCTCGGCGTCCGCCGGGTTGCGGGTCATCCGCAGGGCCGTGGGATAGAGCTGGTCGGCGAACGGTGTGACCTCGGTGGCGAAGTCCAGCGTCTGGTCCTCGCTCCCGGGTCCACCGGTCGTGGAGGCCTGGTCCATTTCGATAGTCGTCAAGATTCCCCCTCCGTGACGACCGGACGATCACTTCCACACTGTTAGACGCCACCACGTGCTCTCAATGATGACATCAATGCACGTGATACGAGTCACGAACGTACCGAAAACGTCCCCGGCACTGTTAAGCGTGCGGTAAAAGCCCGGCGTGCCGCCTGGTCAGAACCTGGTCCCGAGCCATACCCGTTCCCGCGTGCCGTACGCTTGCGTCGCCCCCTCCGGCCGGTCCGGGGAGTGTGGCCCGCCAGCCGCAGGCACATGCGGCACAACCGTTTCCTTGTGGAGGACCCTGTGGCCCGCGTCGTTGTGGACGTCATGCTCAAGCCCGAGATCCTGGACCCCCAGGGCCAGGCCATCGCCGGGGCCTGCCCCCGTCTCGGCTTCGAGGGGATCGGCCAGGTCCGTCAGGGCAAGCGCTTCGAGGTGGAGGTCGAGGGCGAGGTGGACGACGCCAGGCTCGCGGACGTCCGCCGCCTGGCCGAGACCCTCCTCGCGAACACCGTCATCGAGGACTTCGAGGTCCGCGTCGAGGCCTGAGCCCCCGGCCGGCCTCCCGTGAGATCCGGCACACCGGACACCGGTGTCACGCCGGCGACCGGCCCGGACCTCGGAAAACGGGTGGCACCAAGCAGGCCCCGAGTGCCCCGGGTGTCGGAAGTGTCCGGAAACCACCAGTCGCGTCCCCAGGGGGCGCGGCTGTTCGTTTTACTCCGGCCGCCCTCGGGAAGGTTCTTTACCGTGCCGGGCTGCATACGACAACGGAGTACGAGAGGTTTACGGATGGACACCGTTTTCTCGATCTCCCTGCCAAGGCAGGCGTACACGGTCTCCGTGGTACGCGACGTCCTCGGCACCTTGCTCCACAGGGCCGGTCTCTGCCGGAGCTGCGCCGACGACGTCCTGCTGGCCGTCTCCGAGGCCAGCGCCAACGCCATCGACCACGGCGGCCCCGCCCGCGACTACGTGGTCGAGGCGGAGCTGGGGGGACGCTGGTGCGAACTGCGGATATCCCATACCGGTAGGGCGCCGGACCCCGAGGCCGTCGCCGAGCGGTTCACCACGGACAGCATGCCCCTCCCGGGTCTGGACTCAGAATCCGGAAGGGGCATCCTACTGATGCGGTTCCTGATGGACGAGGTCGCCTTCGAGGGGGAGCCCCGCACGACGGTCCTGCTGCGCAAGCGGGTCGCCCTGTGCGACGAGGCGTCGGAGGCGTCGGCCGCGGGCCGCGTCCCGGAGGCGAGATTCGCCCTGCTCTGAACCAGCCGAACCCCGCGCACCGTCCGCGCGGGGTCCGGTGCGTCCGGAGCCGCCTCCCCGATCCGCGACATGTGTCGCACACCACGCGGCGGCCCCGTCCCCCGCGCCCCGCGTCGCGGCCGGGACCGGACGCCCCTGGCGTCCCCGCGCGGGGCCCGGTTCCTGTGGGGTCGCACACGCGGACCCCCGCCCCCGGGGCCCCCACTGGGAGGATCACACAGGAGCGGGCCGCCCGGAGGGGGTGACCGTCGTACCCGAGCACAGGTGAGCGGGTACGCTGCGGAGTGCGGAAGTCCCCGCCCCCGGTTGGCGGGGCCAGGCACCGGCATCTCCTCGCCGAACGCTCCCCGTGCACGCGGGGGGCGGATCCCAACCTCTCGGAGTGTGCTCATGACAGCCCGTGTGGGCGTCGTCACCTTCCCCGGCTCCCTCGACGACAAGGACGCCGCGCGCGCCGTCGCGCTGGCGGGCGCCGAACCCGTGTCGCTCTGGCACGCGGACGCCGACCTCAAGGGCGTGGACGCGGTCGTCCTGCCCGGCGGCTTCTCCTACGGCGACTACCTGCGCTGCGGCGCCATCGCCCGGTTCGCGCCGCTGATGTCCGAACTGGTCCCGGCCGCCCGCTCGGGCGCGCTGCCGGTCCTGGGCATCTGCAACGGCTTCCAGATCCTCTGCGAGAGCCACCTCCTCCCCGGCGCCCTCACCCGCAACGCCTCGCTGCGGTTCGTCAACCGCGACCAGGTGCTCCGGGTCGAGAACGCCGGCACCGCGTGGACCGGCGACTACACCGAGGGCCGCGAGATCCTGGTCGTCCTGAAGAGCGGCGAGGGGAGCTACGTCGCCGACGAGGCCACCCTGGACGAGCTGGAGGCCACCGGCCGCGTCGTGGTCCGCTACGTCGGCGGCAACCCGAACGGCTCCCGCCGGGACATCGCCGGGATCACCAACGAGCACGGGAACGTCGTCGGCCTGATGCCGCACCCCGAGCACGCCGTCGAGGCCCTCACCGGCCCCTCCACCGAGGGACTCGGCTTCTTCACCTCGATCCTCAGCCACATGGCCGCCGGTTCGCCGGTGAACGCCTGACCCGCACACCGAACAGGGGACGGTCCTCGCGATGATGGCGCTGCTGCGCTCCCGAAACACGATGTTCGTCCTCGCCGCCGTGGTCATCGTCGGCCTGGTGGTCTCGGCGGGGCTCGGCCTCTTCAACGCGATCGGCTCGGCCCCCACCGCTCCCGCCGCCCCTCCGCAGGGGCAGGGACAGGAGGGGCAGGGCGGCCAGGGCACCGGCCCCGCCCCCGACGCCCCGCCGGACGTGGACGTGCTCGGACAGGCCCCGGCGGGCCTGTCCTACGTCTCCGACCCCGAGGCCGACGTGTACTGCGAGCAGAACGAGTGCGTCCGCCTCGTGATGGTCCTGACCGAGGGCGGCGAACTGCCCGAGGACTCCCGCGAGTCCGTCGAGACGGTCCTCGCCCACCTCGCCGAACACGGGTGGGAGGAGCAGAGCCCGCAGGGGGCGCCCGAGGGCCGGGCGTTCCTCACCGACGGCGACCACCTGCTGGCCGACACCTCCTCCCACGACACGGCCGACGCCTCCGCGATGCTCATGCTCGGCAACGCCGAACAGGCTCCGGCCACCCCCTGACCACGACCTTCCGCGCCGGTCGGCGGACGCCGCGGCCCGGGCCACATCCGCACATCCCGAACGGAACCACGCATGTCTGAAGTACCTGGTCTCGACACCGTCGCCGTGGCGCACGAGAACCCGGACACCCCGCAGCCGTACGCCGAGCTGGGCATGGCCAAGGACGAGTACGAGCGGGTCAGGGAGATCCTGGGGCGCAGGCCGACCTCCGCCGAGCTGGCCATCTACTCGGTCATGTGGAGCGAGCACTGCTCGTACAAGTCGTCCAAGGTGCACCTGCGCCAGTTCGGCGAGAAGGCCCCCGAGAACGACGCCCTCCTCGTCGGCATGGGCGAGAACGCGGGCGTGGTGGACGTCGGCGACGGCCGCGCGGTCACGTTCAAGATCGAGTCGCACAACCACCCGTCGTACGTGGAGCCCCACCAGGGCGCGGCCACCGGCGTGGGCGGCATCGTCCGCGACATCCTCACCATGGGCGCCCGCCCCGTCGCGGTGATGGACGCGCTGCGGTTCGGTCCCGCCGACGCCGACGACACCAAGCGGGTCCTGCCCGGCGTGGTCTCCGGCATCTCCTTCTACGGCAACTGCCTGGGCCTGCCCAACATCGGCGGGGAGATCGGCTTCGGGGCGGGCTACATCGGCAACCCGCTGGTCAACGCCCTGTGCGTGGGCGTGATGAAGCACGAGGACATCAAGCTGGCGCAGGCGCCGGGCCCGGGCAACAAGGTCGTGCTGTTCGGCTCCACGACCGGTCCCGACGGGATCGGCGGCGCCTCGGTGCTGGCCAGCGCCACGTTCGACGACGAGTCCCACGCCAAGCGGCCCAGCGTCCAGGTCGGCGACCCGTTCATGGAGAAGCTCCTCATCGAGTGCAGCCTGGAGCTGTTCGAGAAGGACATGGTCGTCGGCATCCAGGACCTGGGCGCGGCCGGCGTCTCCTGCGCCACCACCGAGCTCGCCGCGGGCGGCACCGGCGGCATGAACATCCAGTTGGACCGCGTGCCGCTGCGCGACCACCGGCTCACTCCCGAGGAGATCCTCATGAGTGAGTCGCAGGAGCGCATGATGGCGATCGTCGAGCCCTCCAAGATGGAGGAGTTCCTGGCGGTCTGCGACAAGTGGCAGATCCTGGCGACCGAGATCGGCGAGGTCACCGACGTCACGGCCGAGGAGGCCGCGCGCGGCGGCCGCCTCGTGATGACCTGGCACGGCGAGACCGTGGTGGACATGCCGCCCCGGACCGCCTCCGACGAGGGCCCCGTCTACGAGCGCCCGTACGCGCGCCCCGCCTCGCAGGACGCGCTCCAGGCCGACGACGCCGCCGGCCTGGCCCGGCCCGGCACCGACGCCGAGCTGCGCGAGCAGCTGCTGCGCGTCCTGGGCGCCCCCGGTGTGGGCGACCCGTCATGGGTCACCCAGCAGTACGACAGCTACGTGCGCGGCGACACGGTGGTCTCCACGCCCCACGACGCCGGGATGATCCGCATCGCCGACGACTCGCACCGGGGCGTGGCCCTGTCCACCGACGGCAACGGCCGCTTCACCCGCCTCGACCCGTACGCGGGCACGCAGCTGGCGTACGCGGAGGCGTACCGCAACGTCGCGGCGACGGGTGCCCGTCCGCTGGCCGTGACCAACTGCCTCAACTTCGGCTCGCCGGAGGACCCCGGGGTGATGTGGCAGTTCGCCGAGTCCACCCGGGGCCTGGCCGACGCCTGCCTCCAGCTGGGCACCCCGGTCACCGGCGGCAACGTGAGCTTCTACAACCAGACGGGCGACGTGGCGATCAACCCGACGCCGGTCATCGGCGTGCTCGGCGTGATCGACGACGTGCGCTCCCGGCTGCGGACCGCCTTCGGCTCCGAGGGCGCCAGGGTGTTCCTGCTGGGCGAGACCAGGCCCGAGTTCGGCGGCTCCGCGTGGGCCGACACGATCCACTCCCACCTGGGCGGGCTGCCGCCCCGGGTGGACCTGGCCGCCGAGGCCGCGCTGGGCGAGGTGCTGGCCGCCGCCGCCGAGCGCGGGCTGGCCGACGCCGCGCACGACCTGTCGGACGGCGGCCTCGGGGTCGCCCTCGCCGAGTCGGCGATGCGCGGCGGCCGCGGCGTGCGGGTGACCGTGGACGGCGACGTCTTCACGGCCCTGTTCAGCGAGTCCGGCGCCCGCGCGGTCGTCGCGGTCCGGCCGGGCGAGGAGGAGGCGTTCGTGGCGCTCGCCGGCTCGCACGGCGTCCCGGTCGAGCAGATCGGCGTGGTGGGCGGCGACTCCCTGTCGGTCACCCACCCGGGCGGCGCCGTGGAGGTCCCGCTGGCCGAGCTCCGCGAGGCCTACGAGGCGGCGCTGCCCGCCCTGATGAGCGGCGTGTAGCCACGGTTCCGCGGAGGCGGGGGTGATGTTGAGGAACCGCCCGATCGGGTCCCCGTCGGGGTCCTGGGTCCCCCCGACCCCCCA
>NZ_JBEXSY010000065.1:0-37907 GCF_040613895.1 Nocardiopsis sp. NPDC006198
CAGGTTGGCGATCAGGCCGTCCACCCCGGACTCGGCGACGGTGTCGTAGTCCTGCTGCCCCCCCCGGGGGCGACGGCGTCACGCCGGGACGTGCACCGGGACCACCCCTCCGGAACGGGCCGGAGCCAGGACGGAGGACGCCTGCGCGGCCACGGGGCTCCACCTCACGAGTGCCAGCCCCACGCTCATGCCGCCGCCGAACCCCGCGAGCAGGACGAGGTCGTCCCGTTCGAGCAGGCCCGCCCGGTGCACGGTGTCGAGGGCGACGGGCACCGACCCCGACCCGGTGTTGCCCTGGGTCTCCACCGTGAGGTGGAGGCGGGCGCGGTCCAGGCCCAGGGAAGGCCATACGTCGGCGAGCATCGCGCCGTTGGCCTGGTGGGGCACGAAGTGGCGGATCTCCTCCCGTCCCACGCCCATCCCGTCGAGCATCCGGTGGATCGCCTCGGGCAGGCGCCGGGTGACGTACTCCCGCACGCCGCGCCCCTCCATCGTGAAGAAGTGCTCGCCCTGCTCCAGGGTCGCCGGGGACGCGGGCAGCCGCGACCCGCCGGCCGGGACCTTGATCAGGTGGTGGTGGTCCCCGTCCGTGAGCAGCTGGGTCCCGACGACCCCGCCGCGGTCCCGGGCGGGCCCCAGGAGGACCGCCCCCGCGCCGTCGCCGAACAGGACCGCCGTCTTGCGGTCGCCGTAGTCGAGGATGCGGGAGTAGATGTCGGCGCCGATGACCAGCGCGTAGGCCTCGCCGTGGGGTCGCAGCAGGTGCTCGGCCACGGAGAGCGCGTAGACGAACCCGCTGCACACGGCGTTGACGTCGAACGCCGCCGCGGAGGAGGCGCCCAGCAGGTGCTGGGTGATGCTCGCCGTGGCGGGCTGGGGGTGGTCCGGGGTGGACGTGGCGACGATGACGTAGGCCAGGCGGTCCGCGGGGACGCCCGCCTGGGCCAGGGCCCGGCGGCCGGCCTCGGCCGCGAGGTCGGAGGTGGCCTGGTCCGGTGCCGCGCGTCTGCGCTCACGGATCCCGGTCTTGCGGCGGATCCACTCGTCGGTGACACCGGCGGTCCGGGCGATCGGGTCGTTGCCGACCACTTCGGCCGGCAGGTACGAGCCCGTGCCGAGGATGGCGATGGTCATCGTGCTGTCTCCTTCTTGCTGGACTGCGGGAGGGGTTCGGGGCCGCCGCCGCTCCGGGCGGAGGCGCTTTCCGGAGTCGCCCGGGGCCGCGGGCCCCGGAGGGGGCGCCGGCCCCTGCCGCGGACTGCGCGCGCCGGGCGCGGTCCGCGGGCTTCGCGCGTTCACCGGCGGGAAGGCCGGGGCTCCTCTCCGCCGGAGGCGGGGACCGGGTGTCCGGAGCCGGCGGTGACGCGCTCCCACCCGTGGGCCTCGGCGTGCGCCGCGAGCACGGAGTCCTCGCCGACGACCACCGGGCTGCCGACGGACGAGAGCAGCGCCAGGTCGCTGGAGTGGTCCCCGTAGGCGGTGCAGTCGGACAGGGGGACGTCCCTCACCGCTGCGGCGGCCCTGGCCGCGACGCCCTTCGTCGCTCCGATCATCGGGACGAGGACCTCGCCCGTCAGGAGCCCGTCGCGCACGACGGGCCTCGTGCCCAGCGCCCAATGGGCTCCGGCCGCCTCGGCGATCGGGTCCAGGCAGGCGAAGAAGGAGCCCGACAGCAGGACGACCAGGTCGCCCCCGGCCCTGTGGCGGCGCAGCCGCTCCAGCACCGGGGTGTGCCAGAAGCCCGGCGCCCTCGCGGCCTCGGAGAACCACTTCCGTCCGGCGGCTCTCAGCCCCTCGACGGACTCCCCCGCCATGAGGCGGTAGTAGAGGCGGTTCACGTCCTGGCGGGGCACTCCCCGGGCCGCCGCCGCCCGCAGGTGGGCGACGGCGCGCTCGTAGGAGCCCGGTTCCCTGGAGCCGTCCCCGAAGTGGAACTCCAGGAACGAGAACATGCTCTTCGGTCCGATGAGCGTCTCGTCCACGTCGAAGAACGCGATGCCGCGTCCCCGGGGGCCGGATTCTTCGCTCGGGGTGGTCATGGGGTCTCCTGCCTGTAGGGGGTCCGTGGGGTCCGCGTCATGCGGGGATGCGGACCAGGCCGACGTCGATCCGGCAGATCGACGCGCCCCGCTGGAGCACGTCCACCTCGACGGAGGCCGGGGACTGCTCCGGGCCGCCGGTGGGCGCGATGAACTCCACGATCCCGCCCTGCGTGTAGTAGACCCCTTCGCCCTCCTCCGCGGTCGCCGGAGCGGTGCGGGCCCGCACCTCGGTCCGGGGCTCCAGTTCGCCGAAGCTGGTGAAGGTGGCGGTGATCTCGGCCGGGTAGGCCTTGGCGGGCGAGGTCCCCTGGACCTCCATGAGCGTGTTCAGGGCCAGCTGGCGCCCGGCCTCGATCAGGACCATGCCGGGCAGGTGGTCCTGGGCGTGGTCGAACAGGCTCGGGTGCTGCGGGAGCACGCGCAGGGAGGCCGACACCGCGTCCCCGTCCCCCGCGAGCCCGGTCAGGACCACGTTGTCGCCGTTGGACCGGCCGACGAGGTAGGGGGCGGGGACCTCCCCGGTGACGGCGAAGTCGAAGGTCTCCGTGGAGGGAACCGGGGCTCCCGAGCGGTTGCTCAGGCGCAGCGCCCCGTAGCTCGCCGGGGACTTGAAGCGCAGGCCGACGACGGCGTTGCCGACCTCGGTGCCGTCGACGAACAGGCGGAACCTGGCGTCGTAGCCGACGACGCGGCCTTCCTTGACCCTCTTGTCCTCGACCGAGCAGAGCATCCGGAGGGCGCACGGGGCGGTCCCCACCGCCATCCGCTCGGGGCGCGTGATGTTGATGCCCAGGGTGGTGAGCACGAACTTGTGGTCGAAGGGGACCCCGTAGTGGGTGTGGGCGATGGCCAGGCCCACCTGCCGGCACGCCTCGAGCAGCAGCACCGGGTCGTGGAGGCGGGGGCGGAGAAGGTGGTCGCCGTAGTAGGCGTGCGACCGGGGGAGCTGGGCGGCGGCCGCGTGGGCGTCGCCGCCCAGGGGCTGGGTGTCGGTGACGAAGACCTCCGCCAGCGACTCCCGGTGGACGACGGTGCGGTCGAGGGTCCGCTCGTAGTCCAGGTTCGGACCGTCCGGGTGGGCTGTCGCGGTGTCGGTGTCGCCGTTGAGGAGGTGGCGCACGGGCATCTGCATGGTCTGTCTCGCATTCCTCGGGCTCGGGGACCTGATCTGGCGGGGAGGCCGCGGAGCGGGGAGTGCCTCCCGGGGAGCGTCGGCGGACGGGGCGGGGTCCGGTGGTGGGGGCCGGCGGGGGTCTGGTGGCGGGGTCCGGCGGGGACCTCCCGGAGGGGGCGGTCCGGGGTCGGCTAGCGGAGTTCGCGTTCCTTGACGACGAGGAAGGTGACCACCGCGCCGGCCAGGGCGAGGAGCGCCAGTCCGAGGAACGTGGTGTGCATCGCCGAGGTGAGGCTGGTCGACACCGCGTCCAGAGCGGTCTGGCGGTCTCCGGCGGCGAACTGGCCCAGTGCCGTCTCGAGCCGGCCCTGGGTGGCCTCACCCGCCAGGGTCCGCTCCTGCTCGGGACTGGCGAAGGAGAGGTCGAGCGTGCTCAGCGAGAGGGTCGCCAGTACCGATCCGGCGCCGGCGATCGCCACGCTCTCCCCGGTGATGCGCATGGTGTTGAAGATGCCCGAGGCCATTCCGGCCCGCTCGACCTCCACGGAGCTGAGCGCGGCGTTGTCCATGACGCCGAAGGCGCTCCCCACGCCCGTGCCGAACAGCGCCAGGGGCGCGGCCAGCGCCGTCCAGTGCTGACCCGGCTGGAGGGTCATCAGCCACAGGGACCCGCCCGCGATGAGCAGGGAACTGGTGGCGAGCATGACCCGCAGGGGGAGCCTGGCGGCCAGCTGCCCGGCCAGCATCGGCAGGGCGAGCACGGGCAGGGTCAGGGGAAGGAGCAGGGCTCCGGCCTCGGCCGCGCCGAACCCTCCCACGCCCTGGAAGAAGGGCGGCAGGTAGACGAGCAGGACCACGAAGCCGAAGGTGATGGTGAAGGGCTGGCAGACCACCACGACGAACGTGGGCCGCTTGAACAGCGAGAGGTCGAACATCGGGCGCCGGACCCGCGACTCCACCAGGACGAAGGCCGCGAGGAAGACGACGAACCCGACCGCGGAACCGATCGCGCTCAGGCTGAGCCAGCCCGCCTCGGCCCCCTGGACGAAGGCCAGGGAGAGCAGGAACAGGCTGGTGCTGAAGGTCATGACACCGCCCCAGTCCACCGAGGTGGAGTTGGGGTCGCTCGACTCCCGGATCGAGCGCACCAGGAGCAGGACGACGGCGGCGAACGCGATGTTCATCAGGAACACCATGCGCCAGTCCGCGAAGTTGACCATCAGTCCGGCGACGAACGGGCCCATGGCCAGGCCGAAGCCGAACGAGGTGCCCAGGAGGCCGAAGGCCCTGGCCCTGGCCACGCCGCGGAAGGAGTCGGCGAGGATCGCCGACCCGCTGGTCATGATGCCCGCGGCGCCGATGCCCTGGACCGCCCTGGCGATGTCGATGACGACGATGTTGGAGGAGAGGCCGATCACCGTGGCCATGGCGGTGAAGACGACGAGGCCGATGACGAGGACCCGGCGCCTGCCGAACCGGTCGGCAAGCCCGCCCGCGGCGAGCATGAACGCCGCGAAGGTCACGTTGTAGGCGTTCTGGACCCACTGGGCCTCGCCGACCGTGGCGTTCAGGTCGGCCGCGAGCTGGGTGAGCGCCACTGCCGGAGCGGTGACGGCGAGCGGCAGCATCACGCTGGACAGGGCGACGGCGACGAGTGTGGCCACCGCCTGTCCTCTGGTCAACGGGGCGGGAGCGAGCTGTGCGCCCGGCCGATCCGTTGCGTCTATCGCCATTCCCACACCTCATGATTCGGATTCTTATGACTATCCATTCGTGGATGAACATAAGGTATCTTATGTTCATCGTCAATCTTATAGACCTGGCCGGGTACGCGGTGGGCGGACCCGGGACGTACCACCGCAACAGGATCGATCGGAGCTCCCCGAGATGCCGTTGACCAGTGACGACACACCTTCCACCCGCACAGCCGCCCCGCCCGCCGACGTGCTCGTCGTCGGCGCCGGACCCGTCGGCCTGACCGCCGCGTGCGAGCTTCTGAGACGAGGAACACGTGTCCGGCTCATCGACCGCGCCGAGACCGCGTCCCCCTTCCCCAAGGCTCTGCTGCTCTGGCCCCGCACCCTCGACCTGCTGGACGACCTGGGGGCCCTGGAGCCGACCCGGCGCGCCGGCATCGACATCCGGAGGTTCCGCTACTTCTCCTCCGGCGAGCCCCTGGCCTCGTTCGCCTTCCCCGAGCACCTGGCCCCCGTGTGCCTGCCCCAGAACGAGACCGAGCGCGTGCTCACCGAGCGGCTGCACGCCCTGGGCGGACACATCGAACGGGGGGTGCGGCTGCTCGCCCTCGACGGGCTGGACTTCTCCGGCGACATCACCGCGACCGAGGGGGTGACGGCGATCCTCGAACACTCCGACGGGACCGTCGAGCGCTACCACGCGCCCTTCGTCATCGGCGCGGACGGCGCGGGCAGCGCGGTGCGCGCCCAGATCGGCACCGGTTTCGTCGGAAGCACCTACGAGTCGGCGTTCGCCCTCGTGGACTGCCGCATCGAGGGGGAGCTGCCGACCGACGAGGCGCTCTACTACCAGTCGCCCCAGGGCGCCCTGGTGATCGTCGCCCTGCCCGACGGCGTCTTCCGGTTCTTCGCGAGCCTCCCGCCCGGGGAGAAGGCCGGCGTCGACCTGCTCCAGCGGATCACCGACGAGCAGGGGCCGGGCGGCGTGCGCCTGGTCGACCCCGTGTGGGAGTCCGTGTTCCGCGTGCACCGCAGGCACGCGGACGACTTCCAGCGGGGCCGGGTCTTCCTCGCGGGGGACGCCGCGCACGTGCACAGCCCCGCCGGGGGCCAGGGGCTCAACACCGGGATGCAGGACGCGCAGAACCTCGCCTGGAAACTGGCCGCGGTGGTCGGGGGCGAGGCCCCTCCGGAACTGCTCGGCACCTACGGCCCGGAGCGCAAGGACGTGGCGCGCCAGGTCGTGCGGGACACCGACATCCAGACGCGCGGGTGGATGCTCCAGCACCCCCTGCAGACCGCGGGCCGGGACGCGGCCTTCCGGCTCCTGGAGCCGGTCATGGAGCGCGGATACCTGCCCGTCATGGCCGGATACCGGTTCCGGTACACACCCGCACGGCTCACACAGGACCCCGCCTGGCCGTCCCTGTGCCGGCTCACCGGGCGGCTGGCGGGCGCAGTCCGCACCGGGCACGCCCTCCCCCGCTCCCTCGCGGTGTCCCTGGGGGTCACCGCGCCGCGGAACACGGAGACGGGGCACGGGCGGGCCGGCGACGGGCCGGAGCTGCCCGGCTGGACGCTCGCCGTCACCCCGGACCGGTCCCGGGCCCGGCCCGGGGAGCCGTTCTCCGCGCTCGCCTCCGACCGGCCGCAGGTGCGGACGGTGACGCTGTCGGCCGCACAGGCCTCGGAGCACCGCCTGTGCTCGGCCCCGGGGTACCACCTGATCCGCCCGGACGGCTACGTCGCCGCCCACGGCCACGCCGGGGACCACGCCCGGCTCCGCGTGGAACTGGCCGCGCACCTGGGCCGGGCCCGCGGCCGCCTCCGCCCGTCCGAGGACGCCGGACGGGCGGCACCGAGCCTCGCCTGAGGCCCCCTCCGGCGCGGTCGGCCGGCCGCTCCCCGGCCGCCCGCGTACCGGGGGCGCCGGCGGCGCCGGTGCCCCCCAGAGCTCCGCCGCCCCGGCGGCGGTTCCCCGCGGGCGCACGGCTCGGTGGTGACGGCCGTGCCCGGGAACGGCCCGCCCCTCCGCGGGCGCGGTGACGCGCGGAGGGCGCGCCCTGTCCCGCCGGGTTCCCGCAGAACGCGCGGGCGGCCCCGTCCGCCGCCCGCGCCCCGTCCGCCCCGCGCCGCCGGAAACCGGCGGGGCCCCGGGGCAGGGCGCCGGACCGGGGCCGGGTCCCCTCGTCCCGGGCGGCCCCGGCCCCTCCGCGCCCGGGCGTGCGGTCCCCTCCCCGCACCGGAGGCCGGCCGACGCATGTGCGGAACCGGCCCGCCGTCCCCTCCCGACCGGATGCGCGGCCCTCGCCGCTCCCGGGGAGAGGACCCGGCCTCCGTCGGCGCGCCGCGCCCCCGGCCCTCTCCGCGTGGTCCCGGAGGGCGTCCTCCGGCCTCCGGGGGACCGGGCGGCTCCGCACAGGTGTTCCCCTTTCGACCGTTCGCGGTGAGCAAGATCACCCGACCACATCCGGCCACGGAGGGACCACGCTCCGAGACATCTCCCAACAAGTGAACATGACCTGCGGTGATCGCGCGCTCACTATCGGCGGAAATCTTCGCCATGTCCCGCCGTGAAGGAATCTGCTTTACTGTCCGAACGGCCACGAACCAGCCATGCCGCCACCGAAGGCATTCCCCCGAGAAGACTTAACAAGAATTTCAGATTCATTTACGTCACCGCAGCTGTCCCCGGCGGGCTGAACGCAATCCCTAACACCCAGAGATGCGAGCACGAGAATGACGATGAATATCGGAGGAATGGTGGAGGGGCCACTCCCCCTGGCCCAGGCGCTGCAGCGCCTCACGAGGATCCCGTCCATGCGGCACAAGTACGGCCGCTACCTCGGCCTGGGCAGGCGGCCCCGCCTGGTCGACCTGCCGCCCCTCACCCGCGAGGAGCTCGGCGAGGCCGTCGACGCGATGATGAGGGAGAACCCGGCCGAGCTCTCCCGCGCCTCGCTCCACCTCATGGGCGGCACCACGTCCACGAGCCGCATGGGCGCTCTCCCCTCCGACCTGCACGTGGACGAGATCTTCCCCCACCTTCGCCCCTTCGCCCCGGGCGACCTGCTCGCGAGCCTGAGCACCCCGTTCCACCTGCGCGCGTCGCACGACCTCCACAACGCGCTCGCCGCGCGGGCCGGGATCCCCACGCTGTCGCTCGACGCCCCGACGGACCAGATGATCGAACCGTGCCTCGACCTCTTCGAGCGGCACGGCGTGACCGCCGTCGCCACCACCCTGGACACGGTCCAGCGCATCCTCCGCTTCTGCGCCGCCTCGGGCCGGCGCCTGGACTTCCTGAGCAAGGTGCTCTGGAGCGGGCCCGCGATGGACGCGGAGACGCGTTCACTGATCCGCACGTACTTCCCACATCTGCGCACGTGGTCGCTGTTCGGGTCCGCGGAGACCTGGATCATCGGCCACAGCGGCCCCGACTGCGCGGTCGACACCTTCCACCCGCTCCCCTACCAGCACACGGAGATCGTCGGCGGGCGCATGCTCGTGACCGTCACGCACAGGAAGTCGGTCGTCCCCCTGCTGCGCTACGACACCGGCACCGGGGCCGAGTGGACGTCCTGCTCCTGCGGCCGCCCCGGCCGGGCCCTGCGGACCCACAGCCGCATCGACGCACCCTACGGGCCGCTCAGCAGCCTGGTCGACCCCGCCGACCTGGCGTCGCTCGCCCTCCAGCTCGACTCGGTGGAGGCCGCCCAGGTGGTCCTGACCTCCCCCCACACCAAGGACGAACGACTGCGCCTGCGCGTCAGGCTCCGCCCGGGGACGGAGGCGGACCTGTACACCGTCGAGTGGATACGGCACCACGTGGTGTCCGGCTGCCTGGCCCTGTCCGAGGTCCTCGCGGAATCACCCGAGACCTTTGAGGTGACCGTCTCGCGGAGGCTGCTGGACCAGTCCTCGGACGGCTCGGCCCCGGCGACGGTCGTCCGGTCCGAGGACCGGAGCCGTCACTCCGCGTGACCCGCGCCGGGCCGTCCGGCCCGGCGGGCGGGGACGCACGGGAATTCCGGACGCGGGTCGCGTGAAAATCCCGTGAAATACCCCGGGGAACCGGGTGTCCCGCGAGGGGAATTCCCTCATTTCGGCGCGGGGGTCGAACGCCGCGGTCCGGCCCGCACGGTACGAGGTGTTTTTCCGAACGAGAACATGAAAGTCCGGAGAAAACCGCGCAAGGTCCGCACCCGCGCCCCTCACGCCTTCTCACCCGCCCCTCCCGGGCTGCCCGCGCACGCCCGGACGGGGCTCCGCCCGGCCCGTCGGCCCTCCGCCTGCGTGTCCGCCGGATCACCGCCCGCATCGGGAGCGCCCCGGTCCCACCCTCCCGCGGAGCGACCCCGTCGGCATCAAAAGATATCTTATGCAAATCAGTCTTCTCTTTTGCATAAGAGATCGTATACTCCTCCTAGCTCGATCAGCCAGACCTGGAAGAGGAACACTGCGATGTGCGGACCCCACGTGATCCACAAGGCCCGGAAGACTTTCATGACCGCCTCGGGACACACCCCGGAAACGCCCGGGGGCACGATCACGGCCGAGCGCCCGGACCCGTCCGCACGCCTGGTGAGCAGCGGGGTGAACCGGCGCCGCATGCTGACCGGATCGGCCGCCGTCGGCGCGGTGCTGACGGGGATCGGGGCCCTCGGGGGTCCGGTGGAGTCCGCCCACGCCCAGACCATCGCGGACATCAGCCCCTCGCGGCTGAGGGTCACGGACCTCACCCACGTCCTCCACAACGACTTCCCGATCTACCGGCCCTACATCCTCGACCCCAACATCTTCCAGTTCGCCTCGATCGCGGAGGACGGGTTCAACGCGCTCAAGCTGGAGATCGACGAGCACACCGGGACGCACTTCGACGCGCCGTGGCACTTCAACGACAGCCCCGACGCCCTGCACACGCACGAGGTCGACCCGCGCGACCTGGTCTGCCCCCTCGTCGTCATCCGCATCTCCGACCGCGCCGCACGGGACTTCGACGCGCAGGTGGGCGTGGCCGACCTGCGCCGCTGGGAACGGCGCCACGGACGCATCCCCCAGGGGGCCCTGGTCGCCATGGACTCCGGCTGGAGCGCGCGGGTCCTCCAGAGCGAGGAGGCGATGCTCAACCGCGGCAGCGACGGCATCGCCCACTTCCCCGGGTTCGAGCTCGAGGCGCTCGCCTGGCTGCTGTCCGAGCGGGACATCGCCGGGGTCGCCGTGGACACCCCGAGCTTCGACTACGGGCCCGACTCCGCGTCCAACCCCGAGGGGCACGTGTTCCTGCTCGGCGAGAACAAGTACGCCGTGGAGATGGTCGCCCACCTGGAGACCGCCCCGGAGAACGGGGCGATGGCGGTCGTGGGCGTCGCCAACATCAGGGGCGGTTCGGGCGGCCCCGTCCGCCTGCTGGCCCTCACCTGACGCGACGGTCCGCGCCGGGGCCCTCCGCGGGCCCCGGCCCCGCTCCCCGCGCGCCGACCCGGGGCGTCCCGTCTCCCCGCGCGTTCCGGCGGACGGCCCGCCCGCGCGCCGGGGCCGGGCCTCCGCGGGGCGCGCTCACCCCCGGGGCCACGCCTCCATGGCCACCCCGACCAGCGCCTCCAGGTCGGCACGGTCCGCCCCGTCCCCGGCCTGGACGGACATCCCCTGGATGAGGGCGCCGAAGTACCGCGCCAGAGCCGCGGTGTCGGCTCCCCGCGGCAGCTCCCCCGCGTCTTTGGCGCGCCCCAGGTAGGCGGCCACCGCCTCCATCGTCCGGGCCCGTCGCGCGGCGACCGCCCGCCCGACCTCCGCGTGCCGTTCGCCCACGGCCAGGGCCGCGGTGGAGATCATGCACCCGTGCGGCCGGTCCGGCTCGGTGAAGTCACGCGCCGCGTTCGCCAGCAGGCGCCTCATGCCGTCACGGGACGCCTCGGGTTCGTCGAGCACCTTCGCCGTGCCCGCTCCCACGCCCCGGGCGTAGTGGTCCAAGCACGCCTCGTACAGCCCCAGCTTGGACCCGAACGCGTTGTAGAGGCTCGGCGGCGTCAGCCCCGTGGCCCGCTGGAGCTCACTCAGACTCGCCCCCTCGAAACCGTGCCGCCAGAAGACGGTCATCGCCCGGTCCAGGACCCGCTCCTCGTCGAACTCGCGCGGTCGGCCGCGCCCCTCGGCCCGCCTTTTTTCCATAGTGACCACTATAGTAATCTTCATTCTGTAGCGATCACTATGAAATGAGGACGGGATGAGCCGGACAGCACTGGTCACGGGCGGTACCCGCGGCATCGGACGGGCGATAGCACTGTCCCTCGCGGAGGACGGCGCCGCCCTCGTGGGGGTGCAGTACCGCGGTGACGGGGAGTCCGCCGCCCGTACCGCGGAGCTGATCGAGGAGCGGGGCGCGCGAGCGGTCACGATCCGAGCCGACTTCGGGGCCGACACCCTGGACGCGGTGGAGGCCACCGCGGACGCGTTCCTGGAAGAGGCGGAGAGAACCACGGGCCGGAGGGAGGTGGACGTGCTGGTCAACAACGCGGGCATCGGCGAGCCCCAGGAACTGGGAAGGATCGACGCGCCCACCTACCACCGGGTCATGGACGTCAACCTCACCGCGCCGCTGTTCCTCATCCAGCGGCTGGCCCCGAGCATGGGCCGGAACGGTCGCATCGTGAACATCTCCACCGGATACACCCGTGTCGCCGCCCCGACCCACCCCGTCTACTCCGCGTCCAAGGCGGCCCTCAACGCCCTCACCCTGGCGCTCGCGCCGGCCTTCGGGCCACGCGGGGTCACGGTCAACGCGGTCATGCCCGGGGTGGTCGACACCGACATGAACGCGGGCTGGCTCGGCGAACCCGGGGCCCGGGAGAGGGCGGCCGGCCTCTCCGTCTTCGGCAGGGTCGGCGAGGCGGAGGACATCTCGGCCCTGGTCCGCTACCTGGCCTCGCCCGAGGCCGGGTGGACCACCGGACAGGTCATCGACGCTACGGGGGGAAGCGCCCTCTGAGGGCGCCGCCGGTGCGGGCCGCCCGGGACCGGGTCCCGGGCGCGGCCCCGCGGCTCAGGTCCAGCCGTAGCGGCTGCGCAGGACGTCCGCGACCAGCCAGAACATCTCCTCGTCCATGACCGCGGCCTCACGCCGGATGTCGTCCTCGTCGAACTCGAAGAGCCGGTCCGCGCGGAGGAACGAATCGCGCCCCTCCCTGTCCCAGGGCCCCGAGCCGATCGGCAGCCAGTCCTGGCGCTCCCACTCCTCGGGGCGCTGCGAGGACAGCATCAGGCCGTGCAGGCGCCTGCCCCTGCGGCCGACGACCAGCAGCGGGCGGTCCTTGCCCTGCTTCGGGTCCTCCTCGTAGGGCACCCACGTCCACACGATCTCGCCCGCGTCGGCGAGGCCGTCGCGCTCGGGGGCGTACGCCAGCCGGGTGGCGTTCTCTGAGGTGGGGATCTCGCGGACCTCGCCCCGGTGGGGGTGGTCGTCGCCGCGTCGCATCGTTCGTTCGCTCACGCCCCGCATCCTAGGACCTCGCGACGGGTGTGTCGGCCCAGGAGGACGGCGCCCCGCGCCGGGGCCGTGCAGCGCGGCGCCCGCCCCCTCCCGTGTCGTCCGCGTCCACCCCGGCGCTCCCACGCCCGCGCCGTCGCACGCCGCCCGACGGGACCGTAGTGTCGACGCGGCCGGTCCCGCCCCCTCCGGCCCCCGCGGCGGCCGGTGCCCGGCCACACCCCGCCGGGCACGGGACACCGGAACGACGAACACCACGGAGAAGCAGGTATGAGCAAGGGAACGATCCTGATCAGCGGCGCCAGCGCCGGTCTGGGAGCCGAGATGGCGCGCCAGTTCGCCGCCCTCGGCTACGACCTGGCCCTGTGCGCGCGGCGCGTCGACCGGATGGAGGCGCTGCGCGAGGAGATCACCGCGGCCAATCCCGGACGGCGGGTCGAACTGCGCGCCCTCGACGTCACCGACGCCGACGCCGTGTTCTCGGTGTTCGGCGACCTGGCCGACGCCTTCGGCGGTATGGACCGCGTGATCGTCAACGCCGGCCTCGGCAAGGGCGCGGCCCTCGGGACGGGGCGCCACGACGCCAACCGCCGGACGGCGGAGACCAACTTCATGGGCGCCCTCGCCCAGACCGAGGCCGCCATGGGGATCTTCCGCGCCCAGGGGCACGGCCACCTGGTGCTCATCTCGTCCATGTCGGCCCTGCGCGGCATGCGCAGGTCCATGACCGTGTACGCCGCCACCAAGGCGGGGGTCTCCGCCATCGCCGAGGGCCTGCGCGCGGAGCGTGTGCCCGGCCTGGACGTGTCCGTCGTCCACCCCGGCTACATCCGCACCGGTATGAACGAGCGCGTGGAGCAGAGGACGCGGTTCATGGTGGACACCGTGCCCGGCGTCCGCTCCATGGTGGCCGCCATCGAGCGGCGGCGCGTGAAGGCGTACGTGCCCGCCTGGCCCTGGGTCCCCATCGGCTTCGCGATGCGGGTGCTGCCGCTCTCGGTCGTCAGCAGACTGGCCTGAGCGCTCCCCGCGGGGCCGGGGGCGGCGTCCGCGCGCGGGGGGCGGCTCCACCCCGCCCGAGCCCTCCGGCACGGCCTGCTCCGCGGCGTCCGCGCGGGGTGGCGGCCCCGGGTGTCCGCGCCCGCGGACGGTCTCACAGGTCCTGGACGGTACCGATGATCGCCGCACGCGCCCGGCTGCCCTCGGGCACCGGGACCAGTGGATACACGTGGAAGGCGCCCGCCTCCTCGTGCAGCTCCACCTCACCGCCCGCCTCGGTGACGAGGTCGCGCAGGCGGCGGGTGTCGGGCAGGAACACGTCGCGGGTGCCGATGTAGAGGTCGATGGGGGGAAGCCCGGCCAGCCGCCCGTTGATGGGGCTGAGCCTGGGCACGGAGAGGTCGTCGCCGCCCGCCCACGCCTTGGCGGCCTCCCTGAGGCCGACCGGGCTGAGCCACGGGTCCCTCCCCTCCACCTCGGCGATGTCGGGGTTGGACATGGTGAGGTCCGCCCACGGTGAGACGAGGATCAGCCGGGCGGGCCGGGGCAGGTCCTCCCCGGGCAGCGTCTGGGCGAGGGCCAGTGCCAGCCCGGCGCCCGCCGAATCGCCCGCGAAGACGGTCCGCCCCGGGTCTGCGTGCTCCAGGAGTTCGCGGTAGACCGCGTGGAGGAACCCGAAGGCCTCGCGGTAGGTGTGCTCCGGCGCCAACCCGTAGACGGGCACCTCGACCCGGCACCCCGTGTCGGCCATGCGGGAGATCAGCACCCAGTGCCACGGGGAGATCTCGCTGATGTACGAGCCCCCGTGCAGGTACAGGACGGCCTTGTCCGGTTCGTCCTCCCGCTCACGGGGCAGGACGGTGTAACTCCGGAACCCCCCCACCTCGCGCAGGGTGATCTCGTGCCGCTTGGCGACCCAGTGCGGCGGCTCGGGGTCGTCCTTGGCCTCCTCGATGCGCTCCCGTGCGCCCTCCACGGTCTCCATCGGGCGCTTGCGCGCCACCCGGAACGCCACCGCGAGCATTCTCGCCACCAGGCTAGGCATGGATGTCTTCGCTTCTCTCCTCGGGGATGTCCCCCGACCTTGCCACAGGGGTCTCACAGAACGTGCGGACGGCGCGGGAGGGCCCTCCCGGCCCGACCCTTCCGCCGCACTCCCTAGAGGACGACGAGGTCGTCCCGGTGCACGAGCTCCCGCTCGTAGGAGGGCCCCAGCTCACGGGCGAGCCAGCGCGTGGACCTGCCCATCAGGTCGGGCACCTCGGCCGCGTCGTAGTTGACCAGCCCGCGCGCGACCACGGTGCCCTGCTCGTCGCACAGGTCGACGGGGTCCCCAGCGCTGAACTCCCCCCTCACCCGCACCACACCGGCCGGGAGCAGCGACGCCTTCTCCCGTACGACCGCCGCGACCGCGCCCGGATCCAGCACCAGGCTGCCCCGTCCGGCGGTCGCGTGCGCCAGCCACAGCTGGCGGGCCGAGGGACGGCGCCCGCCCCCCGCGGCGAACAGGGTGCCGACCCTGTCGCCCGCCAGGGCTGCCCGCGCGTTGGCCGCGGAGGTCAGCATCGTGTGCACGCCGGCCTCCGTGGCGATCCGCGCGGAGGCGACCTTGGTGACCATCCCCCCCGTGCCCACGCCGCGCCTGCCGGAGCTGCCGATGTCGATGCCGTCCAGGTCCTCGGGCCCGCGCACCAGGCTGACCACGGACGCCCCCGGGTCGGACGGGTTCCCGTCGTAGAGGGCGTCCACGTCCGACAGCAGGACCAGCGCGTCGGCGCGCATCAGGTGCGCGACCAGGGCCGCGAGCCGGTCGTTGTCGCCGAACCGCAGTTCGTGGGTGGCCACCGTGTCGTTCTCGTTGACGATGGGGACCGCTCCGATGTCCAGCAGGCGGCGCAGCGTGCGCTGCGCGTTGCGGTGCTGGACCCTGCGCATCATGTCCTCGACCGTGAGCAGGACCTGGGCGGCGTTGAGCCCGTGTCCGGCCAGCTCGGCCGTGTACGCGGCGAGCAGCAGCCCCTGGCCGACGCTCGCCGCGGCCTGCTGGGAGGCGAGGTCGCGGGGCCGGCGGGCCATGCCGAGCGGGGTCATCCCGGCGGCGACCGCGCCGGAGGAGACCAGGATCACCTCCTGGCCGAGGGTCCGGCGGGCCGCCAGCACCTCGACCAGGTCGCGGATGCGCCCGGAGTCGATCCGGCCCTCGGGGGTCGTCAAGGACGACGACCCCACCTTCACCACGACCCTGCGGGCCGAGGCCACCGCCGCCCGTCCTGCGGTTTCCGCCCGGTCGGACTTCTCGAGTTCTGCGCTGTACACCGTGTGGGGCTTTCCATCCAGGGCGCGGCGCCCGGGTAGGGCGCCGCGCACGTTCCTGTTCGGCCGGGCCGTCGGTCCCCGCGCGGGTCAGCCCAGCCGGGCGTCGCTTCCGCGCGGGCCGGACGGGACGACCTCGGCGTCCATGGACGGGTCCCAGTCGAAGACCACGGAGTCCTCCTCGGTGCCGATGTGCACCTCGGCGCCCTCGGTGGCCCCGGCCTTGGCCAGCTGCTCCTCGATGCCGAGGCGGTTGAGCCGCTCGGCCAGGTAGCCGACCGCCTCGTCGTTGCTGAAGTCCGTCTGGGCCACCCAACGGGCGGGCTTGTCCCCGCGCACCTGGAAGGCGTTGTTGCCCAGCGGCACCACCTCGAAGGGGGTGTCCCCGATCATCTTGGGACGGATCACGATCCGGGTGGGCTCGGCGGCGGGGGCGGCCCCGCGTGCGGCCGCGACCTGCTCGCCCAGGGCGAAGGACAGCTCGCGCAGGCCCTCACGGGAGGCGGCGGAGACCTCCATCACCTTGTACCCGCGCTCGACGAGCATCGGGGTGACGAGCTCGGCGAGCTCGCGGGCCTCGGGCACGTCGACCTTGTTCAGGGCGACGATGCGCGGCCGGTCGGACAGGTCCACCCCGGCGCGCTCGCCGTAGGCGGACAGCTCCGCCTCCAGGGCGTCGAGGTCGCTCACGGGGTCGCGGCCCGGCTCGTAGGTGGCGCAGTCCAGGACGTGCAGGAGGGTCGAGCACCGCTCGATGTGGCGCAGGAACTCCAGGCCCAGGCCCTTGCCGTCGCTCGCCCCGGGGATGAGCCCGGGCACGTCGGCGATCACGTACTGGGTCGTGCCCGCCTCCACCACTCCCAGGTTGGGGACGAGCGTGGTGAAGGGGTAGTCGGCGATCTTGGGCCGGGCCGCCGACATGGCGGCGATCAGCGACGACTTGCCGGCGCTGGGGAAGCCCACCAGGCCGACGTCGGCGATGGTCTTCATCTCCAGGCGCACGTCGAAGGCCTCGCCCTCCTCGCCCTTGAGGGCGAAGCCGGGCGCCTTGCGCTTCTTGGAGGCCAGCGAGGCGTTGCCCAGGCCGCCGTGGCCCCCCTGGGCGAGGACCAGGCGGGTGCCGTGTCCCACGAGGTCGGCGATGAACTCGCCGTCCGCGCGGGTGACCACCGTGCCGTCGGGGACGGTGAGGACCAGGTCGTCCCCGTTGGCCCCGGCCCGGTGCCCGCCCTGGCCGGGCGTGCCGTTCTGGGCGTTGCGGTGCGGGCGGCGCTGGTAGTCCAGCAGGGTGGCGGCCTGCGCGTCGACCTCCAGGACGATGTCGCCGCCCCGGCCGCCGTTGCCGCCGTCCGGGCCGCCCAGAGGTTTGAACTTCTCACGGTGCACGGAGGCGCAGCCATGCCCGCCGTTCCCGGCCTTGACGTGCAAGACCGCCTCGTCGACGAAGTCAGGCATAGCTCTCCCCGTTGCTTGTCGGTCCCCGTACGGGTGACCTGGTGGAACACGCGTGTCACTCAGTGACAACGCGAGAGGCGGGCCAGTGTTCCCTGGCCCGCCTCGAAACCACAACGTCCGTGCGCGAACCTACTCGGCGGCGACAGGGACGATGTTCACGGCCTTGCGGCCGCGGAAGTTGCCGAACTTGACCTGCCCGGCGACCAGAGCGAACAGCGTGTCGTCGCCACCGCGGCCGACGTTGGCGCCGGGGTGGAACTTGGTGCCGCGCTGACGGATGAGGATCTCGCCGGCCGAGACGGACTGACCGCCGAAACGCTTCACGCCGAGGCGCTGGGCATTCGAGTCACGACCGTTACGGCTGGACGAAGCGCCCTTCTTATGTGCCATTTCTCCAGGCCTCCTACTTCGCCGCGATGCCGGTGACGCGCACCTGGGTGTGCTTCTGGCGGTGCCCCTGGCGCTTCTTGTAACCGGTCTTGTTCTTGTACTTCAGGATGTTGATCTTGGGGCCCTTGGTCTCGCCGAGGATCTCGGCGGTGACCGAGTAGCCGCTCAGCTTGTCCGCGTCGCTGATGACGTTGCCGTCGTCAACGACCAGGATGGGCTGCCACGTGATGGTGGCACCGGTCTCATCGGAGACCTTGTCGATGTTCAGGACGTCATCGACAGACACCTTCTCCTGTCGGCCGCCCGCTCGCACGATCGCGTACACCGGGTAACTCTCTTCCTGCTCGCTCAACGAATAATGCTCGGGACCATCCCCGAGACGTGAGTTCCGGGGTCCGGGTCCGGCTGTACCTGTGCCCAGGCCAGCCGGGAGGATCGCCCCCATGTGGTTGGGGAGAAGCCTCGTTCCACGATCCACTGATCGCCTGTAGCGGGGCGCGGGGATCTGAGGGAAACAAACCCTGCGTGGAGAGCACTTCGGTGTCGGGGCGCGCGATTGTGGTGGAACGCGCCGACGCACCGTCCATCAGATTACCATCGGCCCGCTACAGGCCTGCACACGTGCCGTGGTTCGGACGGGGTCTCCCCCGTCCGGACCACGGCCGGTATGTACCGCCTCGGTCAGCCCGCGTCCACGGCGGACGGCGGGGCCGCCGCCGTCTTGGCCCGCCGGGTACGGCGCCGCTTGGGCCGCTCCGCGGCCTCCTCGTCGCCGTTCTCCGCCGGGGCGGGCGTCTCGCCGACGGCGGTGTCGGCGTCGCCTGCGGCGTCCGCCCCACCGCCGTCCTGCACCGCGGCCTCACCCTTGTCGGCCGCCGCGCGGGCGGCCTTGGTTCCGGTGCGCCGGGTGCGGGTCCTCTTCGCCGGGGCCTTCTCGGGCTCGGCGTCCGCGGCGGGGGCGGGCGCGGAGTCCGCCCCGTCCTCCGCCTGGGCCGCCGTGCCGGTGTCCGCCTGCTCGGCGTCCGCCGCGTCCGCGGCCTTGCGGGAGCGGGTGGCGCGCTTGCGGGTCTTCTTGGCGGGCTCGGCCTGCTCCTGCTCCTCGGCCTGCTCGGGCTTGTCGGCCTCGGCCTCGGGGGCGTCGGCGGTCCGCTCGGGCTCCTGCTCCGGCTCGGCCTGCCCGGCCGCGTCGTCGCCCTCGCCCTCGTCGGAGGGCTTCTCCGCCTTCTCCGCCTTCTCCGCGGGCTGGTCGGTGTCGCCCTTGCCCTTCTTCTTCTTGCGCCCGCCGCCGTTGCCGCCCGCGCCGGCGCCCTTCTCCAGGAGGTCGCCGGACAGCACCAGACCGCGCCCGCTGCAGTGCTCGCACGTGTGCGAGAACGCCTCCAGAAGGCCCTGGCCGACCCGCTTGCGGGTCATCTGCACCAGGCCCAGCGAGGTGACCTCCGCCACCTGGTGCTTGGTGCGGTCGCGCGACAGGCACTCCAGCATGCGGCGCAGCACCAGGTCGCGGTTGGACTCCAGCACCATGTCGATGAAGTCGATGACGATGATGCCGCCGATGTCGCGCAACCGGAGCTGGCGGACGATCTCCTCCGCCGCCTCCAGGTTGTTCTTGGTGACCGTCTCCTCCAGGTTGCCGCCCTGGCCGGTGAACTTGCCGGTGTTGACGTCGACCACGGTCATGGCCTCGGTCCGGTCGATGACCAGGGAACCGCCGCTGGGCAGCCAGACCTTGCGCTCGAGGGCCTTGTTGATCTGCTCGTCGATGCGGTAGGCGGAGAAGACGTCGCGGTCCTCGGACCAGTGCGAGAGCCGTTCGGCGAGGTTGGGCGCCACGTAGTCCACGTACTCGTGGACGGTGGTCCAGGCCTCCTCGCCGGAGACGACCAGGCTGGAGAAGTCCTCGTTGAAGACGTCGCGCACGACGCGGACGGTGAGGTCCGGCTCGCTGTTGAGCAGCGACGGCGCGTTGGCCGACTTGGACTTGCGCTTGATCGAGTCCCACTGCTTGGCCAGGCGCGTGATGTCGCGCTCCAGCTCCTCCTCGCTGGCCCCCTCGGCCGCGGTGCGCACGATCACCCCGGCGCCGGACGGCATGACCTTCTTGAGGATCTGCTTGAGGCGTGCGCGCTCCTTGTCGGGGAGCTTGCGGCTGATGCCCGTCATGGAACCGCCGGGCACGTACACGAGGTAGCGGCCGGGCAGGCTGATCTGGCTGGTCAGGCGGGCGCCCTTGTGGCCGACCGGGTCCTTGGTGACCTGCACCAGGACCGACTGGCCGGACTTGAGCACCGACTCGATGCGCTTGGGCTGGCCGTCCAGGCCGAACGAGTCCCAGTTGACCTCGCCCGCGTACAGGACGGCGTTGCGGCCCTTGCCGATGTCGACGAACGCGGCCTCCATGGACGGCAGCACGTTCTGGACGCGGCCCAGGTAGACGTTGCCGACGTAGGAGCGGTGGGTAGCCCGGTCGACGTAGTGCTCGACCAGGATGTCGTCCTCCAGGACGGCGATCTGGGTGCGGTCGCCGGTACGGCGGACGACGAGGTCGCGCTTGACCGCCTCGCGGCGGGCCAGGAACTCCGACTCGGTGACGATCGGGGCGCGGCGGCGGCCCTGCTCGCGGCCCTCGCGGCGGCGCTGCTTCTTGGCCTCCAGCCGCGTGGAGCCGCGGACGGACTGGACCTCGTCCTCGATCGGCTTCTCGGCGCGCGGCTCGCGCACCCGGACCACGGTGTTGGGCGGGTCGTCGGCGGTGGTCTCGCCGCCCGAGCCCCCGCCGGACCGGCGCCGACGGCGGCGGCGACGGCGGCTGCTGCCGCGTTCGCCGTCCTCCCCCGTGTCCTCGTCGGACTCGGCGTCGACGTCGTTGTCGTCCTCGGCGGTGTCGGCGGCCTCGACCTCGGCCCCGCGGCTCCTGCGCCGCTCGGGCTTCTCCGCGGCGGGCTCGGGGGTTTCGCCCTCGGCCTCGTCGCCGGAGCGGGACCGGCCGCGGCCGCGGCCGCCCCGGCGGCGGCGACGGCGGCTCGGACGGTCGTCGGAGGGGTCGCCGGTCTCCTCGGCGTCGGAGGACCGGTCGGCCGTGTCCTCGGCCTCCTCGTCGTCCTCGTCCTCGTCGTCCTCTTCCGCGGAGGGGTCGGCGACGGGCGCCGGGGAGGCACTGGCCACCGGCGGCTGGAACAGCATGGCGGGCGCCTGGAAGACGCTGCCGCCACCCTGCTCGGCGGTCTCCTCGTCCTCCTGGGCGGGGACCGCCTCGGGCGTCTCGGCGGCCTCGGACGCGCGCGTGCGCGCACGGGACCGGCCGCGGGTCCGGGCGGACCCCGCGGTGTCAGGGGTGTCGGCGGCCTTGTCGCCGCGCTCGGCGGAGTCCTCGGCCGCGGTCCGCGCGGTCGCGGGCTCCGTGTCCGCGGTGGCGCGGGTGCGGCTGCGGCGCGGGGCCGGGTCCTCGTCGGGACGGCCCGCGGCGCGCACGGTGCGCCTGCGGGCGGTGGTGGACACCGCCGTCTTGACCGTGCCCCCCTCGCCGGAACCGGCGAGCGAGGTGACGGGCATCGAGGGCGGGGTGAAGACGTCGTCCGGCTCCGGGGGCGGTCCGGCCGCGCGGCGGACGCCGCGTACCGGCGCCGGCGTGGTCACACGCACCTCACCTCCCCCACCGGGGGGCGCCGCCTTGCGAGCGCTTGCTTCAGTTGTACCCGCGGTGCTCTCGGCACCGTCGTTGGGCTCGTTGTCGAGCATCCGGGCGGTCTCCCGTCAAAGTCCTCGGGCGCGCTGCGGCCTTTCGGTCGCCGGCGCGGCTCACGAGAACTGTCGTCGCTGTGTCACCGCCGACGGCACCGGGGTGCCGTCGGGGCGAAGTCCTGTGGTTTCGCCCATGTTCCCCGCTTCGGGGCCGCACATCCGCGCGGTCCCGTCCATGGGCGT
This sequence comes from Nocardiopsis sp. NPDC006198, assembly GCF_040613895.1. NCBI lineage: Bacteria > Bacillati > Actinomycetota > Actinomycetes > Streptosporangiales > Nocardiopsidaceae > Nocardiopsis > Nocardiopsis sp. NPDC006198. The sequence continues at coordinate 21,421 of NZ_JBEXSY010000065.1, forward strand.
TGACGGCCGTGGTGCGTCGTCGCGCCGCTCGTCCGCGTTGTCGTTCGCGGGTCCGGGGCTCGTGAGAGCTTCGGGCCGGTCCTCGGTGAGCGGGTCCGCGATCGCGCCTGTCGCCTCGTCCAGCGGCCCCTGCGCCAGCCGGGTCATCACGGGTGATGACGGCGGCGCGAGGTCGGCCACTCGGAGGAGTCCGGTCAGCACGTCGTCTGGTCGGACAGCAGGTGTCGTGTGCCGTACAACCATCCGAAGTATGGCATATGCCGTGTCGTGTTCCCCTGGGACGCGCCCGTGGGATCCGCTGCACACGTCGATACGAACCACTGCCGGTCGTGTGTCGAAGCGGCGACGACCCTTCTTCGTCATCCGCTCCACCTCGACACTGTCGGCGGCCGCGTAGGCGGCCACCGCCCTGGCGGCGTCATCGGGGTCGACGCCGTCCATCTCCACCTGCCAAGCGGAGGCCTGGAGCCGATCCGCGAGCCCGGCATGCCGGGCCTCGACGACCTCGACCACGTCGATGCCCTCGGGCATCGCGGCGTCGATGTCGGCTCGGACCCGTTCGGGTTCGCGTGCCTCGGCCAGGACGAGTTCAAGGTACTCCGCCTCGCTGGCGACCCCGGTGGGGGCCGCTCCCGTGTAGGAGACCTTGGGGTGAGGCGAGAAGCCGGCGGAGAACGCCATGGGCACGGAGGCCCTGCGCAGGGCCCGTTCCAACGCCCGGGCGATGTCGCGGTGACTCGCGAACCTCATGCGCCCGCGCTTGGCGTAGCGGACACGAAGCCGCTGTCCCGGCTTGGCGGTGGAGGGTGAGGTGGTGCCCTCGGGTGCGGGGGGCAGCTCAACTCCTTTCCTCATGCCCCCAGGTGTGGTCGGCGGAGCGACCTCGAAGGGGCTGTTCCTCGTCCTGCTCAGCGTACGGTGCGCCGTGGTGCACATGCGCCAGCAGGACTACGCATACCGGTATCTCCCCCACTGACCTGCGGTCGAAAAGTCCCCGAGGTCTCGGAGCGGACACTGAACCGGTGTTCACCACCTGAACGCGGAGCCGCCGAAAAAAAATCCGAAGAAAATCTTCTGGAGATGGCAACCCCCCGCGCACCCCGCGAGTCTTATTACTCGTACGGCCCGGCGCGAGCGGGGCGCCGGGCCGTACACCTTCTCCCCGGGCCACTCCCCTCCACAGGGTCGAGAGAGCGCCCGGAGCGCGAATCCTACTCCTGTAGCCCTGACGCCACTGTGAGCGACCCCGCCCTCCCGCGCCATGAGCACCCCTGTTCTCCGCCGTCCCCCGGCGGAGCAGGGGTTCCCCCGTTCCCGGGGGCGTGCCCGGTACGGCGGTCAGGCGGGCGGACGCAGCCCCGCCAGCACCACGGCCACGGTGCGGCGCCGCGCGGCCTCGTCGGTCCCCCCTCGCTCCCTGGTCATGCACCCCTCCATCAGCGCCTTGACGTCGGCGGCGTCCACGTCGTCGCGGACCTCCCCCGCCTCCTGCGCCGCGGCGAGGAGTTCGCCGAGCGCCGCCACCACGTCGTGGCCGGTGCCGCGGACCGCGGCGGCGACGTCGAACCCGCCGCCCCGAAGCGCCTCGCCGAGCCCGTGGTCGAGCGCCCCCTCGTCGACCACGAACGCGAAGAAGGAGGCGAGGGCGTCGCCCGGCGCCTCCTCCTGCGCGAAGGCCCTCGCCGCGCCCACGAGGCGCTCCATCCGGCTGAGCACGATGGCCCCGTAGAGGGACTCCTTGGTGGGGAAGTGCCTGCTGACGGTTCCGGCCCCCACGCCGGCGCGCCGGGCGATCTCGTGGACGGTGACGGACAGCCCCTCGGAGGCGAAGGCCTCGAAGGCCGCGCGCAGGACCTTCTCGCGGTTGCGTCTCGCGTCGGCTCGCACTGTCGCCCCCAGGGCCCGCGCACGGGCCGTCGACCAACGGGATGCCCGTCCCGGCGCCGCCACGGCAACCGGGACAGTCGTCCCGACTCTAGCCGGGTCCTCCCGGCCGGCGGCGGAGCACGCGGCTACTCGACGGTCAGCGGGAGCAGGGGGCGCCCCTCGGCCGGCGCGTTGATCTGGATATTAGTGCCCATACTCGGACAGACCCCGCAGTCGTAGCAGGGGGTCCACCGGCAGTCGTCGACCTCCAGCGACTCCTCTCCGTGCAGGGAGTCCTGCCAGTCCTGCCACAGCCACGACCGGTCGAGGCCCGCGTCCAGGTGGTCCCAGGGCAGGACCTCCTCCTCGTCGCGCTCGCGGGTCGTGAACCAGTCGAGGTCCACCGGGAGGCCGGACAGTCCGGTTACGGCCGCCCGCTCCCAGCGCTCGTACGAGAAGTGCTCGCTCCAGCCGTCGAACCGGCCTCCGGAGCGCCACACCTCCTCGATGACCCGGCCCACCCGGCGGTCGCCCCGGGACAGCAGGCCCTCCACCACGGACGGGCGGCCCTCGTGGTAGCGCAGACCGATGGACTTGCCGTACCTGCGGTCGCCCCGCAGCGCGTCGCGCAGCTTGCGCAGCCGTGCGTCCACGACCTCGTGCGGCGTCTGGGCGGCCCACTGGAAGGGCGTCTGGGGCTTGGGCACGAACCCGCCGATGGAGACCGTGCACCGGATGTCCTTGCGCCCGGTCACCTCCCGGCCGGTCCGGATGACCTCTGCCGCGAGGTCGGCGATGGCGAGGACGTCCTCGTCCTCCTCGGTGGGCAGACCGCACATGAAGTACAGCTTCACCTGCCGCCACCCGGCCGCGTACGCGGCGGTGACGGTCCGGATCAGGTCCTCCTCGGTGACCATCTTGTTGATCACCCGGCGCATCCGCTCGCTGCCGCCCTCGGGCGCGAAGGTCAGCCCCGACCTGCGCCCGTTGCGGGTCAGCTCGTTGGCGAGGTCGATGTTGAACGCGTCGACCCTCGTGGAGGGCAGGGACAGGCCCGTGTTGGTGCCCTCGTACCGGTCCGCGAGCCCCTTGGCGATGTCGCCGATCTCGCTGTGGTCGGCGCTGGAGAGCGACAGGAGCCCCACCTCCTGGAACCCGGACGCGGCCACGCCCTCCTCGACCATGCTCGTGACGGTCTCCCGGCTGCGCTCGCGCACCGGCCGCGTGATCATCCCGGCCTGGCAGAACCTGCAGCCCCGCGTGCAGCCGCGGAAGATCTCCACGCTGTACCGCTCGTGCACGGACTCCGCCGTGGGCACGATCGGCCTCTTGGGGTAGGGCCACCCGTCCAGGTCCATCACGGTGTGCTTCTGGACCGTGCCGGGGACCCCTGGCCGGTTGGGCGTGTACGAGGCGATCCGCCCGTCCCCGTGGTAGGCCACGTCGAAGAAGCGCGGTACGTACACGCCGCCGGACGCGGCCAGCCGCAGCAGCAGCCCGTCGCGCCCGCCCGGCCGGCCCTCGTCCTTGAAGGCGCGGACGGTCTCGGTGACGGCGAGGCTGATCTCCTCCCCGTCGCCCAGGACCACCGCGTCCAGGAAGTCGGCGATCGGCTCGGGGTTGAACGCCGCGTGCCCCCCGGCGAGCACGATCGGGTGGTCGTCGGTGCGGTCGCTGGAGCGCAGCGGGATCCCCGCCAGGTCCAGCGCGGTGAGCATGTTGGTGTAGCCCATCTCGCTGGCGAAGCTGATCCCGAGCACGTCGAAGGCGGCCAGCGGCCGGTGGGCGTCCACGGTGAAGTGCGGGACGCCGTGCTCGCGCATCAGCTCCTCCAGGTCCGGCCACACCGCGTAGGCGCGCTCGGCGAGCACCCCCTCGCGCTCGTTGAGGACCTCGTACAGGATCTGCACGCCCTGGTTGGGCACGCCCACCTCGTAGGCGTCCGGATACATGAGGGCCCAGCGGACCCTGGCCCCGTCCCACTCCTTGACCACGGAGTTGAGTTCGCCCCCGACGTACTGGATGGGCTTGCCCACCTTGGTCAGGAGGGGTTCCAGGCGCGGAAACAGGCTTTCGACGGACATGGTGCGGGCCTTCGTTCGGCGGACATCGTGTCAGAACGCGTGTTGTCCCCCGCCGGGGCGGGAGCGGGCGGCGGAGCCGCTGGAGCGCGACCGCCCGGAGGTTCCCAGGCTACCGGCCCGGAGGGCTCCGGCCCGGGTCGTCCACAGGGCCGGTCGGCGTTCCCCGAGGGGCCCGCCGGGACGCCCGCGGGGTGCGCCGCCCGCCGCCGGCCGGGACGGACGGGGCCCGGGGAGGGCGGCCCCTCCCCGGGCCCCGGTCGCGGGCCGCGCGACCGCTACTCGAACCCCCGGTCCCGGGAGTTGATCCCCAGCACCAGGCCCAGCCCCAGCATGTTCGCCATGATCGCGGTGCCGCCGTAGGACACGAACGGCAGCGGCAGGCCGGTCACGGGCATGACCCCCAGCCCCATGCCGATGTTGATGAAGGTCTGGAAGCCGAACCACGCCGCCACCCCCACGCACAGCAGGCGGGGGTAGGGCTGGTCGCATCCCAGGGCGATCCGCAGGATCCGCCAGAGGACCACGGCGAACAGCGCGATGACCAGGGCCGCCCCCGCGAACCCCAGCTCCTCCCCGGCGACCGTGAAGATGAAGTCGGTGTGCTGCTCCGGCACGAACCTGCCGTGCGTCTGCTCCCCCTGGAACAGCCCGGTCCCGTTGAACCCGCCCGAGCCCACCGCGATGAGCGCCTGGTTGGAGTTGTACCCGGCGCCCTGCGGGTCCGCGGACGGGTCCACCAGGGTGGCGAGGCGGTCCAGCTGGTAGGGCTCCAGGAGGTCGAACCAGAACACGCAGAACACCGCGGCGACGCCGCACGCGAGCATGCCGGCCACCCAGACGAACGGCGCGCCCGAGAGCGTGAGCATCCCCAGGAAGATCGCCCCGAGGACCAGCGTCGTGCCCAGGTCGGGCTGGAGCATCACCAGGGCCAGCGGCACCGCCAGGACCAGCAGGCAGAACAGGACGTCCCTGGTCATCGGCCTGCTCTCGCCGTCGCGCGGCTCGCCCAGGAGCGTGGCCAGGACCAGGACGAGCCCGACCTTGGCCAGCTCGCTCGGCTGGAACTGGAACGCCCCGACCACGATCCACCCGCGCGACCCGTTGATCACCGCACCCAGCGGGGTGAGCACGAGGACCAGGGCGACCGCCGTGGCCACGTAGACGATGGGCGCGTACGCCCGCACGGTCCGGAAGTCCACCGAGGCGACGACCAGGCACGCCACCCACGCCACCGCCAGGTGGGCCAGGTGGCGGCGGAGGTGGCCGGTGGAGTCCATCGGGTCCCCGCCGTCGCCGGGCAGGGTCGCCGACCACACCAGCAGTGAGCCGATGGCGCAGAGCACCGCCACCGAGACGATCAGGACCCAGTCCAGGCGGCGCGCCGCCCCGGCCGCCATGACGGCGCCGGAGCCGAAGCCGGTCCGGCGGCCCGACAGCGGCGCGCCCGTGTGTGTGCTCATGGCCTACCGATCCAACACTTCGATGGAACCGTCGGAACGCACCACGGGCAGCTCCGAGTAGGGCTTGCCGCCCGGGAGCGCGGGCTCGCCGCCGCCGGAGTCGTCGTCCTTGTCCTTCTTCCCGGAGAACCCGTAGATGCCCTCGTAGATCTTGCGGGCGATGGGCGCGGACGTCTCACCGCCCGTTCCGCCCTGGGAGACGAAGACGACCACCGCGAACTGCGGGTCGTCGGCCGGCGCGTAGGAGGCGAACCAGGACGACACCTGGCGCTCCTGCGCGTCGGCGCTGCCGGTCTTGCCCGCGATGGACACGTCGTCCTGCGGGAAATCCGCGAAGGCTCCGCGGCCGGTACCGGACTTGGTGACCTCGGTGAGCGCCTTCTGGAGGTACTCGATCGTCTCGTCCTTGACGGGGACCCGCCCGGCCACGACCGGTTCGATCTCCTCGACGGAGCTGCCGTCCGCGGCGACCAGCGCCTTGGCCACGCGGGGCTCGTACAGCGTGCCCCCGTTCGCGATGGCGGCGTAGGCCCGGGTCAGCTGCAACGGGCTGACCAGGACGTCGCCCTGGCCGATCGCGAAGTTCACCGCCTCTCCCGCACGCCACTCGAAGCCCTCCACGCACTGCTCGTGGGCGAGGCGCTTGAGGTAGGAGGCGTGCGACGGGTTGGTCTCGGCGACCTCCGGGTAGCCGTGCTCGCCCCGGTAGCAGTTGTTCTCCCGGGTCTGCGCCCAGAAGGTGCGCTTCCACTCGCGGTCGGGGATGCGGCCGCCGGTCTCGTACGGCAGGTCGATGCCGGTCGGCGCCCCGAAGCCGTAGCCCCGCGCCATGGTGGCCATGGCCTCGGTCGGCTCGCCCTCGGGCCTGAGCCCGCCGTCCTTGAGCCACAGCTGGTAGCCGAAGTTGTAGAAGATGGTGTTGCAGGAGACCACGATGGCCTGGTGCAGCGACAGCGCCCCGTGGCCGCCGCCCGCGTAGTTCTGGTAGTTCTGGCCGGCGATGTTGACCGACCCGGGGCAGGCGTAGGTGCTGCGCAGCGAGAAGCCGTTCTCCACCGCGGCCGACAGGGACGAGACCTTGAACGTGGACCCCGGCGGGTACTGGCCCTGCACGGCGCGGGAGAGCATGGGCTCGCCCGCCTCCTCGCTGAGCATCTCGTCGAAGGTCTCCTGGTCGATGCCGCCCTGCCAGACGCCCGGGTCGTAGGTCGGGAGGCTGGCCATCGCGACGATGCCGCCGTTGCGCACGTCCATGACGATCGCGGCGCCGGAGTCCGCCCTGTACCTGGGCCGGGCGGCCTCCATCCCCTCCTTCAGAGCCTCCTCGGCGATCTTCTGCACGCCGACGTCGAGGTGGGTGACCAGGTGCGAGCCGGCCACGGGCAGGCGGTCGGAGATCACGTCCATCACCTCGCCGTGGTTGTTCACCCCCAGTGTCCGCAGGCCCGCGGTCCCCCGCAGCTCGGCGTCGTAGACCGCTTCCAGGCCGTCGCGTCCCACCTGGTCGATACCGGTGAACTGCGTCCGCAGCTCCTCCCGGGCGTCCAGTTCCTCCTGGGTGACGGGCTGCAGGTAGCCGAGGATCTGTCCGGCGTGCGCGCCGTAGGGGTACTCGCGGACGGCGTGCGCCTGGGCGGTGACACCGGGGAAGTCGTCGGCGCTCTCCATGATCTGGAGGGCGATCGAGGGCTCCACGTCCTCGGCGAGCGTGACCGGCTGGTAGGGCGAGCCCGGCCAGCAGGGGCGCTCCACCTCGGGTCCGCACAGGCGCATGCGCTGCTGGAGCTCGCGCACCGGGACGTCGAGGACCTCGGACAGGTCGGTCAAGACCTTCTCGCCGGAGTCCTCCATGCCCATGAGCTCGTGGTAGTCGGCCGAGACCACCAGCTCGGTCCGGTTGTTGACCAGGGGCCTACCGGTGGCGTCGAGGATCTGTCCCCGCGTCGCGGGGACGATCAGCTGCTGGTGGTGGTTGGCCACCGCGAGGTCGCGGTAGTGGTCGGACATGGGCACCTGGAGGTACCACAGGCGCGCGGTCAGCACGGCGAACAGGACCAGGACCAGGACCTGGGCGGTGATCAGACCGGCACGGCCGAGCCTGGGCCCCGGGAGCGTCGGGTCGAACGGCGGCTTGCGCACGGCTCACCACCCTCCCGGGGCCATGGGGCCCTGGACGGTGGCGAACTCGCTGTCCGCGAGTGTCTCGCGCACCCACAGGACGGGGAGGGTGACCAGCGGTGCGACGAGCACCGTGAGGGCCGCGCCCACCCCGACGCCGGTCCCGACGGCCGCCGGGGTCATGTGCTGGTCGCCCATGAGGAGGCCGACGGCCGCGTATCCGGCCCCCACGCCCAGCGCGGTGGCGGCGGTGGCGCCGACGGCCGCCCAGCCGGAGGTGCGCGAACCCACCGCGCCCGGGGCCCCGGTGTTGCGGCGCAGCAGGGCGACGAGGTAGGCGGCCAGGCACAGCACGAGGGCGTAGCGGCCGACGGCGTGCTCGGCGGGCGGCAGCAGGTCCATGGCCAGGCCCGCACCGAAACCGCACGCGGCCGCGGCGGCCGGGCTGGTGGTCAGGGCGACCGCGACGACGGCCGCGACCACCAGATCGGGGCCGGGACCCCACGCGAACGGGAGCCGGTTGACGATCGTGGCCTGTGCGAGGACGGCGGCGGCCACCATGACCAGGGTCGCTGCGGACCTCATCACTGCTCTCCCTCGGGCTTCTCGGACTTCTCGGGCTTCTTCGGCTTGGGCGGCAGCACCGAGTCCCGCGGGTCGTCGTCGGGACCCGCCACGACGACGCCCACCACGTCCAGGGACGCGAAGTCCACGGCCGGGGTGAGGCGGGCGATACGGCTGAGCGCTCCCGGCGCGACCTGCACCTCGTCGACGGTGCCGATGGGCACTCCGGGGACGAAGGGCGCGCCCTCGTGGGATCCGAGCGTCACGATCCGGTCGCCGGCCTCCACCGGCGCCTCCATGTCGAACAGCTCCAGGGTGAGGTCGGCCTCGGGTCCGCCCGGGACGGAGCCGCCGTTGACCACGCCGATCTTGCGGGTGGACTCCAGGCGGGCCCCGACGGCCGACTTGACGTCGGTGGCGAGCATGACGGTTGCGGTGCGGGGGCCGGCCTCGACCACGCGCCCCACCAGGCCGGAGCCGTTGACGACGGTCATGTCCGGGCGGACACCGGACTCCGTGCCGGTGTCGATGGTGACCGTGTGCGCGTAACCGCGTGCGGTGGACCGGGTGACCGCCTGGGCGGGGACCACCTCGTAGGCGCCGAGGCCGGACAGGTGCAGGAGGTCGTCGAGCTGGTCGGACCGGTTGCGGTCGATGCGGGCGGCCTGGAGTTCGGCCTCCAGCGCGGCGTTGGCCTCCTCCAGCTCGGCGACGCGCGCGGCGGCCCGGGGCCCCTCGCGCAGGCCGTCGTAGAGGGTGACCGCGGGCGCGGCGGCCCAGCCGACCCCGGCCGCGGCGGGGGCGAACACGAGTTCGCCTCCCGCCCGGGCCACGGAGGTCACGGGATCGGCGCCGGGCCGGGCGTCCAGGACGAGCAGGACCACGGCCGCCGCGACCAGCAGGGCGAGGACCAGCCGGGACCTCGGTGAGTCGCGGAGCATGTCATCGCCGCCGTTCCGGGACGAGGACCTGGTGCAGCCTCTCGTAGTTCTCGACGCAGGTGCCGGATCCGACCGCGACGGAGTCGAGCGCGTTCTCGGCGACGTGGATGGGCATGCCTGTCTCGTGCAGGAGCCGGTCGTCCAGGCCGCGCAGCAGTGCTCCGCCCCCGGTCACGGCCACGCCCCGGTCCATGATGTCGCCGGACAGCTCCGGGGGGCACTTGTCGAGGCTGGTGCGGACCGCGTCGACGATGGCGGTGACGGGTTCCTCGATGGCCTGGCGGACGTCGCCCTCGGAGAGCACGACGGTCTTGGGGAGCCCGCTGACGAGGTCGCGTCCGCGCACCTCGGCGTGGAGCTCCTCGGGTCCGGTCGGGTAGGCGGAGCCGATGGCGATCTTGAGCTCCTCGGCGGTGCGCTCCCCGATCATCAGGGAGTACTCCTTCTTGACGAAGGTCATGATCGCCTGGTCCAGCTCGTCCCCGCCGACGCGGATGGACTGCGAGGTGACGATGCCGCCCATGGAGATGACGGCCACCTCGGTGGTGCCGCCGCCGATGTCCACGACCATGTTGCCCGTGGGCTCGTGCACGGGGAGCCCGGCGCCGATGGCGGCGGCCATGGGCTCCTCGATGATGTAGACCCTGCGGGCGCCCGCCTGGTAGCCCGCCTCCTTGACGGCGCGGTGCTCGACCGAGGTGATGCCGCTGGGGACCGCGACGATGATGCGCGGTTTCGCGAAGTGGCGTCGCCGGTGGATCTTCTGGATGAAGTAGCGCAGCATCCGCTCGGTGATCTCGAAGTCGGCGATGACGCCGTCCTTGAGGGGGCGGATGGCGGTGATGTTGTTCGGCGTTCGGCCGATCATCTGCTTGGCCTCGATGCCGACCGCGACGATCTTTCCCGTGGACGTGTTGAGTGCGACCACCGATGGTTCGTTCAGAACGATGCCGCGTCCGCGCACGTACACGAGCGTGTTGGCGGTTCCCAGGTCGACGGCCATGTCCCGGCCGAGAAAAGCAAGGTTGTTCGGCATGTAACGTCCTCAGAGGCGCCGTGTCGGACGTGGTTGCACGGGGCGACCATACGTAGTCGTTCCGGCACGATAGGTATTCAGTCCCCCGCATCGTAACGGTCAGCACTTACTCCGTTACGCAAACACACCGAATTGATGCCTCGTCACCGGACGAACCATGAGAAGTCGACTACCGGGCCGCGGACCCCATGCCGTAGGGTCCGCGGCCGCCCGGCCCCTACAGGTCGGGGAAGAACAGCTTGATCTCGCGCTCCGCCGAGTAGGTGGAGTCCGAACCGTGCACGATGTTCTGCTGGACCTCCAGCGCGAAGTCGCCGCGGACGGTGCCGGGCGCGGCGGTCACCGGGTCGGTGGCGCCGGCCAGGGCCCGGAAGGCCTCCACGGCGCGCTCGCCCTCGACCACCAGGGCGACCAGGGGACCGCCGGTGATGAACTCCACGAGGGAGCCGAAGAACGGGCGCTCCGCGTGCTCCTCGTAGTGCGTCCGGGCGGTCTCGGCGTCGAGCGTGCGCAGCTCCATCGCGGCGAGCTTCAGGCCCTTGCGCTCGATGCGCGAGATGACCTCGCCGACGATGCTGCGGCGGACGCCGTCCGGCTTGATGAGAACGAGAGTGCGCTCCACGTGCGTGTCAACTCCTCACTGGGACTCCGCGTGGCGCGTGGGCGATCGCCCACGGCGTAGGCCGCACGCGGAGGTTCGGGTGGTGGGTCACGGAAGCGGGGCCGCGAAGGGGGAGAACCCTCCCGAGGGGACCGGCCGCCTGTCCGGACGTGCGTCACACTATCGCGTTTGCCGCGGCGACGCGGTGGTCGCCGAACCCTCCCCGCCCCCGTCCCCGGAGGCGGCCGCCTCGGCCTCGGCGCGGGCCGCGTGCGCGGCCTTCATCTCGTCGGTGCGGCGGCCCATGACCACTCCGGTCACCCACAGGGACACGAAAACGACCGCGATGAGCATCGCCCCGGACACCAGGAAGGAGGTGAACAGGAACGCGGCCTGCAGTGCCCAGGCGGCGTAGTGCGCCCAGGTGCGCTTCTGGAGGCCGGAGAGCACCAGGGCGACGGCGGCCATGCCGCCCCACAGGCTCGCGGCTGTGGCCGGCTCCATCCCCTCCAGGGAGATGGCGACGGGGATGAAGAGGCCGATCACGATGGCCTCGAACAGCAGGACGACGGCGCAGACTACGCGCACAGCGGGTTCCCTTCGTAGTGTGTCGCCCCGCCCGTCACTCGCCGGAACCGCGCAGCAGGTGGACGGTGTCACCCGCGGTGACGACCGACCCGGTGACCAGCACACCGGTACCGCCGAGCTCTCCGCCCTCCTCGGCCAGGCCGACGGCCCGGTCGATGGCGTCGTCGAGTCGGGGAACCACGTGCACACGGTCTTCCCCGAAGACCTGTCGGGCGAGGTCGCCCAACTGCTCCGGTCCGAGGGAACGCGGTGAGGAGTTACGGGTGACGACGATCTCGTCAAGCAGTGGTTCGAGGGGGTCGAGGATCCCCTCGACGTCCTTGTCGGCCATGATCGCGACGACGCCCACCAGGCGGGAGAAGCTGAAGGCCTCCCCCACCGCGGCCGCCGTGGCGGTCATCCCGGCGGGGTTGTGCGCCGCGTCGGCGATGACGGTCGGGCTGGTGCGCACGACCTCCATGCGCCCCGGGGAGTCCACTCCGGCCAGGGCCTCGGCGACCATCGCCGGGTCGAGCCCCCCGGCGTCCTCCCCCGCGGACGCGAACGCCTCCACGGCGGCGACGGCCACGGCCGCGTTCCCCGCCTGGTGGGCGCCGAACAGGGGGAGGAACAGGTCCTCGTAGTCCCGGGTGAGGCCCTTGAGGGCGAGCTGCTGGCCGCCGACGGCCACCTCGCGGGAGGTGACGCCGAACTCCAGCCCCTCGCGGGCCACCTGGGCCCCCACCTCGGCGGCGTTGCGGAGGAGGACCTCCGCCGCGGACACCGGCTGCTGGGCCAGGACCGCCACGGAGCCGGGCTTGATGATGCCGGACTTCTCCTCGGCGATGCCGTGCAGGGTGTCGGGCAGGTAGTCGGTGTGGTCGATGCCGATCGGGGTCACCACGGCCACGTCGCCGTCGACGACGTTGGTGGCGTCCCAGCGGCCGCCCATGCCCACCTCGACCACGGCGACGTCCACGGGGCTGTCCGCGAAGGCCGCGTAGGCCATCACGGTGAGGATCTCGAAGAACGACAGGGGCGCGTCGTTCATCTCGTCGGCCATGTCGATGTAGGGGCGGATGTCGTCGTAGGTCTCGACGAACCGCTCCTGGGAGACGGGCTCCCCGTCGACGACGATGCGCTCGCGCACGGTGCGCAGGTGCGGGCTGGTGTAGCGGCCCACGCGCAGGCCCCTGGCGCGCATGAGCGCGTCGATCATGCGCGCGGTGGACGTCTTGCCGTTCGTCCCCGTGACGTGGATGACCCGGAAGTTGCGATGGGGGTCACCCAGCAGATCCAGCAGGGTGCGGACGCGGTCCAGGCGGGGATCGATGTCGGACTCGGGTGCGCGGGAGAGGATCTCGGCGGTCACCTCGGCGTAGCGCTGCTCGGCGCTCACGCCGCTCACGGTGTCTCAGTGGTCGGGGTGTACACCCGCGCCAGTGTACGCGCCCCCACCTGGGCCCGGACTCCGGGTGAGGGGTCCGGCGGCCGATGTCGCACAGACCATACTTGGGGGATGCCGAGCCTTGACCCCTTCTTCACCGAGTGGGCGGAACGCCGCCCCGGACAGACACGCAGCCTGGGACGCGCCTCGGCGCTCCTGGCCGCCCTCGGCCTGGACGCCGACCGCACCCCCGTGCTGGGGGTCGTCGGCTCCAAGGGCAAGGGCAGTACAGCGACGACGGCGGCGGCCGCCCTGTCGGCGGCCGGCCTGCGCACCGTCCTGGTGACGGGGCCGAGCTTCCGCTCCTACCGCGAACGCGTGCGGGTGGACGGGACGTCGGTGGACGACGCGGTCCTGGACGCCCTGGGCGCGCGGATCGACGCCGCGCGCCGTGACCTGCCGACGGTGGAGGAGTCGGGGGGCTACCTGGCGCCGAGCGGCCTGTTCCTGGTCGCCGGGCTCCTGCGTGCGCGGGAGGCGGGCGCCGACGTGTGCGTCCTCGAGGCCGGTATGGGCGGGCGCCGCGACGAGCTGCGCCTGGCGGGCCCGGAGGTCGTCGCGCTCGGGAAGGTCTTCGCCGAGCACGTGGGCGTCCTCGGCGCCGACGTGGTCGAGATCGCCCGGGAGAAGACCCTGGTCGCCGGGGAGCGGACCCGGGCCCTGGTGCGTCTTCCGCAGACCCCCGAGGTGGCCGCCGAGATCGACGCGGCGCTGGCCGACGCGACCGGTGGGAGGGTGGGGGCCGAGGTCGTCGATCCGGAGGCGGAGGGGACGGAGCCGCCGCCCGCGCTGCGGCCGCCGGGCCTGTCGGCGGCCTCCGGGGTCCTGGGCACGGCCGCCGCCGCGCGGATGCTGGAGCACCTCGGGATCCCGGGACCGGACCGGAGGACCCTGCACGGCGTTCTGGCGACCGTCCGCCTCCCGGGGCGGCTGTCCCGGCACACTGTGCCACTCCCGGCGGGGAGGGCGCCCGGCGGTGAGGCCCCGGACGCGGAGGTGGTGGTGGACTCGGCCATCGACCGCGTCGGCGTCGCGGCGGCCCTGGCCCACGCGCGCGGCCTGTGGGGCGGGGTGGACCACGTGCTGCTGTGCCTGCCGGACCACAAGGACGTCTCCGGCGCCGTGGAGGTCCTGGGCGGCCTGCCCGTGACGGCCGTGCGCCTGCCCGAGGCCCACTTGCGCTTCGAGCACGCCCTGCCCCCGCACTGGGGCCGCATGGACGCCGCGGACCTGACCGCGGCGGCCCTGGCGGCGCTCGGCCGCCGGGTCCTGGCCCTGGGCACGGTGTACTTCACCGGCCGCGTCCTGGAGGCGGTGGACGCCCCCACCGACCGGCTGTTCGGCTGACGCGTCCGGGGGACCCGGACGCGGAACGGGGGCGGTGCCGGGCACCGCCCCCGCCCGGGGAGCCTCCTCCCCGTCCGGACCGGTCAGCCCCGGCCGGGCCTGTACTCGGGCTGGGACTGCGGGTTGAACTCGTCCATGCGCACGCGCTCGGCGGCCCGCAGGCGCGGGTCGTCCAGCTTCAGCACGTCGATGCCCCGCTCGATGTCGGAGGAGTAGACGTAGCCGTTGTAGTAGTACGCGGACCAGCTGTCGTTGTCCTGGACGCCGTCCTCGACACGGGAGTCGATGTCGAAGTAGCCGATCTCCTCGGGGTTCGCCGCGTCGTTGAAGTCGATGACCGAGACTCCGCCCGTGTACCAGGACTGCACGAAGAAGTCCTGCCCGGGCACCGGGATCAGCGAGCCGTTGTGGGCGACGCAGACCTCCCCGCCCTGGTGGCGGTCGATCTTGAAGTAGCTCTGGAACGCCAGGTCGGCTTCGGCTCCGTCACCGTCGAGGGAGTAGACGGCGTCGGCGCCGCGCTCCGGGCCGATCTCCTCGGTGCAGGTGGGGGCCCCGCCTCCGCCGAGCTCGTCGGTGAAGACCACGTTCCTGCCGTCGTTGGTGAACGTCGCCGAGTGCCAGAACGCGAAGTTGGTGTCCTGCACGACCTCGGTCACGACCGGGGCGGCCGGGTCCGAGATGTCCATCAGGATGCCGTCGCCCATGCACGCGCCCGCGGCGATGTCCCTGCTCGGGAAGACCGTGATGTCGTGGCAGCCGGAGGTCCCGGTGTTGCCGCCCTCGGGGAAGAGCACAGGGGCGTCGACGAGCTCGGCCGAGGCCGGGTCGTCGACCGGCACCTCGATGATCGAGATCTTGTCGTGCGGCGGCTGACAGTTGGGGAAGCGCTCGGAGGGCGAGTAGGAGGAGACGTAGATGTACTCGTGCTCGCCGTCCTTGCCGGGCACCAGCGTGTTGGTGTGCGAGCCGCAGTCGGTCGCCACGGCCGCCACGTACTGCGGGTTCGCCTTGTCCGAGATGTCGAAGATCCGGATGCCCTCGAAGCCCTCCGGGTCGGTCGTGGGCACCGACGCCGCACCGCACTCCGTACCGGCGCGCGGGTAGTCGACCGAGAAGTACAGCAGGTCACCGCTCACCGACACGTCGCCCTGCCCGCCGGGACAGAGCACCTCGGACACGACCTGCGGGTCCTCGGGCTCGGAGATGTCGTAGACGACGAACCCGTCGTAGTTGCCGCCGATGGCGTAGTCGCCCGTGAACGCCAGGTCCGAGTTGGTGCTGCGCACCGCGTCGGGCTTGGGCACGTGGGCGACATGGGTGACGTTGCTGCTGATCTCGTCGGCGGGCGCCTCGTCCGCGTACGCGGAGGCCGGGCTCAGCAGGCCGACGAGGAGCGTCCCCGCGGCGGCGGAGAGGGCGGCCGTGCGTGCGAGGCGCCGACCGGGGGTGGGTGGTGCGGACATGGGGGTTCTCCTGTGCGCTAGGGGGTTGGCGGGGGCTTGTCCCGGGGCCGCGGCGCGCGCCACGCCGCGGCCCCGACGTCCGTGCGCCGGACCCTCCCGGGGACCGGGAGGGTCGCTCGGCGCTGCCGGACCCGGGGGAGGGTCAGCGCCCCTCGCCCCGGCCGGGCCTGTACTCGGGCTGGGACTGCGGGTTGAACTCGTCCATGCGCACGCGCTCGGCGGCCCGCAGGCGCGGGTCGTCCAGCTTCAGCACGTCGAGTCCGCGGGAGATGTCGGAGGAGTAGACGTAGCCGTTGTAGTAGTACGCCGACCAGGAGCCGCCCAGGACGAGCCGGTCGTCGTCGATCGGGTCGCGGTCGAAGTGGCCGATCTCCCTCGGGTTCTCCGGGTCGTTGAAGTCGATGACCGAGACGCCGCCCTGGTACCAGGACTGCACGAAGAAGTCCTGCCCGGGCACCGGGATCAGCGAGCCGTTGTGGGCGACGCAGTTCTCGGTGGCGGTCTGGTGGCGGTCGATCTTGTAGTAGCCCTGGAATTCGAGCGCGTCGTCGCCGATGGCGTAGATGGCGTTCGCACCCCGCTCGGGGCCGATGGCCTCGCTGCAGGTGGCCGCGCCCCCGCCGCCGAGCTCGTCGGTGAACGTGACCGTCTCGCCGTTGTTGGTGAACGTCGCCGAGTGCCAGAACGCGAAGTTGGTGTCGCGGACGACCTCGGTCACGACCGGGGCGGCCGGGTCCGAGATGTCCATCAGGATGCCGTCGCCCATGCACGCGCCGGCCGCGATGTCCTTGGTCGGGTAGACCGTGATGTCGTGGCAGCCGGAAGTGCCGGTGTTGCCGCCGTCGGGGAAGAGCACGGGGGCGTCGACGAGCTCGGCCGAGGCCGGGTCGTCGACCGGCACCTCGATGATCGAGATCTTGTCGTGCGGCGGCTGACAGTTGGGGAAGCGCTCGGAGGGCGAGTAGGAGGAGACGTAGACGTACTCGTGCT
>NZ_JBEXSY010000066.1:0-37840 GCF_040613895.1 Nocardiopsis sp. NPDC006198
TCCCCCACATACCCCGCCTCCGTCAGCGCCGTCGCGTCCGCGATCGCGAACGGCACATTCAGGATCCGCGCCAACGTCTGCGCCAACAGCGTCTTCCCCGACCCCGTCGGACCCAACAGCAAGATGTTGGACTTCGCGATCTCCACGCCCTCCGACCCCGGACGCTCACCCTCCGACCGCACACGCTTGTAGTGGTTGTACACCGCCACCGACAAGGCCTTCTTCGCCTGGTCCTGACCGATCACATACGAGTCCAGGAACTCGTAGATCTCCCGCGGCTTCGGCAACGAGTCCCACGGGGTGTCGGCGTGGAGGACGGTGTCCTCCTCCTCCATGATCTCGTTGCACAGGCCGACGCACTCGTCGCAGATGCAGATGTGGCCGGGCCCCGCGATGAGTCTGCGGACCTGGCTCTGGTCCTTGCCGCAGAACGAGCACTTGAGAAGGGGTGCGCTGGCGCCGGTGCGTGTCACTAGAAACGTTCTCCTCACGCGGGCCGTGCCCGGGTGGATCGGCGGGAAGTCCCCCTGAGCCAGATGACCGCAGCATCCGGATTCTCACGGTAACCCCTGCTGGTACAGGTCGCAAAGCCGCGCCCGCCGCCCGAGGGGGAGGGCCCGACCGGCGGGCGCCCCCGTCCCCCGGCCGGGCCCCCGCAGCGGTCGGCGCGACGGGGACACGACCGGCGGCGCGCCGCGGAGGGCGGGGAGGGTACGCCCCGGTGCTGCCGAGCGTACCCCCGGCCGCGCCCCGTACCCGTCCTCCACAACCCCGCCTTTGTCGACCAGGATTGGCTTTACCCGCGGGTCGACTTGGGTCGACTCCCGGGGGCGCCGCCCGCGCGCACCGGCGGACGACCGGACGGCGGGCCCTGGCAAGCCTCCCCGGCCGAACCGCCACCGGTCCGGAGCGCCACGGCGTCAGGTCACCTCCGGGACCTGTCGCCTCCGCGGGCACGGGCGAAGGAGCCGGCGGCGTGGCCGGCGCCGCGGTCGTCGGAGCGTGCCACCACACGGCCGCCCACCACGCGGACCGCGGTCTCGGTGGTGTCCTCCACCGAGGCGACCCCGGCCGCCGCGGCGATCGCGCCGGCGTCGTCGAACACCACACGCAGACGGGGCCAGGCCTCCTCGGGGAAGGCCTGGCGCAGGCACCCGCACAGGTCGGCGACGGCGAGCCTGGCCAGGGGCGCCAGCTCGGCGGGATCGGCGGTGACCACCACGGCCGTGACCGCCGCGTCGCCGGGGGCCGCGCGCAGCGCCTCCTCGACGGCTTCGAGCCGGTGCAGCCCCAGGACGGCCACCACGCCGTCGTCGGCGAGGGAGACGGTCCGGCGCCGGACGGCGTCGAACCCCTCCGGCGGCGCCCAGTCCTCGTCCACGGGGGTGGCGGGCGGGATGTGCGCGACGTGGGGGAGCGGCCAGACGTCGTCCGGGTTCAGGTCGGCGAGCCGCTCACAGGCGCGGACGACGTTGAACGGGTCGACGAAACCGGGGGCGGCGGCGGCCGTCTGCCCGGCGCCGTAGAGGGTCGTGAGCACGGTCTCGGCGACGCGCACCCGGCGGCCCCCGGGCTCCGCCGGCGGTTCCAGGGCCTCCAGGGACAGGCCGAGCAGGACCGCGTCCAGCCGCATCAGCTGGGCGAACGCGCGCCGGGTCGGCTCGTCGGACAGGATCTCGGGGGTGAGCCCGGCCGCGGTCCGCAGGGACTCGTCGGAGTCGGAGAGGGGGAACCGGGAGACCCAGGCGCGGGCGAGCGCGCCCAGGGCCGTGGCGGCCGTGGTCCCGGGCCCGGTCCGGGGCGTCGGCGAGGCACGCTCGGCGGTCTCGGCCAGGACCGAGAAGTACAGGGCCCGTTTGCCGGGGAAGTTGGAGTAGACCGCCCCCCTGGTGAGTTCGGCGCGGTCGGCGATGCGGTCGACCTTGGCGTCGCGGAACCCGTGTTCGGCGAACTCGTCCCTCGCGGCGGCCAGTACACGTGCGCGGTTGCGGGCCTGCTGTTCCGCCCTGTTGAGCCGGGCCATCGTTCTCCTCGCTTCGGCGTCACCCCATCCTACGTCGAGATGCCCCCGGCACTCGGATACCGACGACACCCGCATGTCAGGGACATCCGAGCGGGGAGGCGCGTACGCACCGGGGGCGGCGCCCGCGCGGCCCCTCGCCCTCACCGGCACCTCCCCGAGGGAGGGTGCGGCCGACCGGTCACGGAGCCCTCCCACGGGGCGGTGGGCGCCCCGGAGGGGCGGCGACGCGAAGTGTGCAGCGGACCATGGCGCGGGATTCAGCCCGCGTACCCCGCACGGTCACGGGAACGGGGCAGCATGGCCGACCACCGGCCGGGCCGCGCCCGCCGGGACCGCTCCCTCCCCTCCCGCGAAAGCGAGCACCGTTCCCGTGTCCCCACTCGCCTCCCGCGCCGGGACCGGGGCCGGGGCCGCCCCGCGCACCGGCGGCGCCGACGGCGGCGGCCACCGCCCCGAGATCGACGGGCTGCGGGCCGTCGCCGTGCTGCTGGTCGCCGTCTACCACATCTGGCTGGGCCGGGTCTCCGGCGGCGTCGACGTCTTCCTGATGCTCAGCGGGTTCCTCGTCACGGGGTCCCTGCTGCGGGCGGCCGACCGCGGCGGGATCCGGTTCGGGGCCTTCCTCGGACGGCTGGCCGCCCGGCTGCTGCCCACGGCGGCCCTGGTCATCGCGGCCGTGCTGCTGTGCACACGGCTCCTGCTGCCCGAGCCCCGCTGGCGGGACGTCCTGGGCGAGGCGTTCGCCTCCGCGTTCCACCACCTCAACTGGTCCCTGGCCCTGGACTCGGTGGACTACCTGTCACGGGGCGACGGGACCAGCCCCCTCCAGCACTTCTGGTCCCTGTCCGTCCAGGGGCAGTTCTACGTGCTGTGGCCGCTGCTCGTCGCCGCGGCGGTGTGGGCGGCGGGACGCGCCGGGCGCGGTCCGCGCGCGGGCGCCCTCGTCGCGCTGGCCTCCGTGTTCGCGCTCTCCCTGGCCTACTCGGTGTACGCCACCCGCGCCGACCAGCCCTGGGCCTACTTCGACACCGGGGCGCGACTGTGGGAGTTCGCCCTCGGCGGCCTCCTCGCCCTGGCGCTCCCCCACCTGCGCCTGCCCCTGGCGGTGCGGGTCGTGCTGGGGTGGGCCGGGCTGGCGGCGCTGGTCCTGTGCGGCGTCCTGCTCCAGGTGTCCACGGTCTTCCCCGGCCTCGCTGCCCTGTGGCCGACGCTGGCCGCCGCGGCGGTCGTGGCGGCGGGCGCGACCGGCGCCGGGCCGGGCGCCGACCGGCTGCTGACCCTCCGCCCCGTGCGCTACCTCGGCTCGGTGTCGTACGCGCTGTACCTGTGGCACTGGCCGCTGCTGGTGTTCTACCTGGCCGCCACCGACCGCACCCTGGCGAGCCCGGTGGGTGGGGCTGCGGTGCTGGCCGCGTCGCTGGTGCTGGCCGCGGCGACCACCCCGGTCGCCGACCGGCTGGCCGCGCTCGGAAGGCGGCCGGGCGCCCCCGGCTCCGCGGCGGCCCCCCGCCGGGCCGGGGCCGCGCGGGCCGCCCTGCGGGGGCCGGCTCTGCGCGGAGCGGCGGTGGGCCTGGCCTGCCTGCTCCCGGTGCTGCTCGCGGCCGGGGCCTGGTCGGCCCGGCTGGACGCCGACCAGCGCCGGTGGGAGGAGCTGTTGGCGGACGGCCGCAGCTACCCCGGCGCGGCGGTGCTGGCGGACGGGGGAGGCGCCGGCCGGGCCTCGGACCTCCCGGTCTACCCGAGCCCCGCGTCGGCCTCCGAGGACGTGCCCGCCACCTACGGGGACGGCTGCAACCAGACCATCGCGGACGCCGAGGTCATCACCTGCGTCTACGGCTCTGAGTCCCCGGAGCGCACGGTGGCGCTGGTCGGCGGCTCCCACGCCGCGCACTGGTTCCCGGCGCTGGAGCGGGTGGCGCTCGACCACGACTGGCGGCTGGTCAACATCGTCAAGGGCTCGTGCCTGTTCACCGACGCCCCGCAGACCTACAAGGGAGCCCCCTACACGTCCTGCGCGGAGTGGAACCGCGGCGTGATGGCCGAACTCGCCGCGCTGGAGCCCGACGCGGTGTTCACCACCGGCACCACGACCAGCCTGGACGCCTCCGCCGGGTTCGGGGAGGAGCAGGTCGTGGACGGCTACGTGGAGCGGTGGAGGGAGCTGGAGGAGATGGGCGTGGAGGTGGTCGCCGTGCGGGACACCCCCCGGTTCGGCTTCGACGTCCCCGAGTGCCTCGCCTCGTCCACGCCGGAGGAGTGCTCGGTGGAGCCGGGGACGTCGATGGCCGCGACCTCGCCCCTGGAGGGGGTGCGGCTCCCGGACAACGTGACCGTGCTCGACCTCAACGACCTGATCTGCGAACCCGCGGTGTGCCGTCCGGTCGTCGGCAACGTGCTCGTGTACTGGGACGGCAGCCACATCGGCGCGACGTTCATGCGCACCCTCGCACCGGCGCTGGAGGAGCGCCTCACTGCGGCGACCGGCTGGTAGGCCCTGCGGCGGCGCCCCGCCGGAGGGCCCGGGTCCGCGCCGGGGGCCGGGGGCGCTACGTCGCCCGGGAGCGCTCCCCGGGTGCGCCGTCCGCGGGCCCGGGGCCGGGCGCACCGCCCTCCCCCTCCGCCGGAGCGGCTCCGTGCCCGGCGCCGATGAGGTGGAGCAGATCGTGCACGGTGCGGTCGGTGAGCGTGTAGCGCACCGTGCGCCCCTCCCGCTCGTCGCGCACCCAGCCCTGGAGCCTCAGGGTCCGCAGCGCCTGGGAGGCGGTGGCGTCGCTGATCCCGGCCGCGGCGGCGAGCTCCCCCACCGAGGCCGTCCCGGGGCCGGCCTGGTGCATCGCGGTCAGCAGCCGCAGGCGGGTCGGGTCGCCGAGCAGGCGGAACCGGTCCGCCCAGGCGCCGATGTCGAGCTGGGAGTTCGGGTCGAGCCGATCACCGGAAGAAGTCATCGGGGCCATCATCGCAGAGCCGGGGCACTGGTGACGATCGTCTCCACGTCCGCGTCCCGGCCCCGCATCGCCGTGGTGACAGGGGAAGGAGGATCCCGGGGCGGTCCGGTGCGCCCGGTCCGGGCGCCGCGCGCGAAATCGGGACCTTATCATCTGATCAGATGGTCAGGTATTGGCCGTCGTTCGTGAGAACCGCCCCACAGGAAGCTCTGAATGACACGACCCGTCCCCACACGCACCCTCCTCACCGGCACCGCACTCGTCGCCGCGCTCGCGCTCACCTCCTGCGCGGGACCGCCGACGGCCGGACCGTCCGGCTCCCCCACCCGCATCGTCCTCGCCGACGCCCAGCCCCTGGGCGGCTACGACCCCGTCGACGGATACGGCGAACTCGGCGTCTCCCCGGTCTTCGAGGGCCTGCTGCGCCCCGAGTCCACCGGGGACGACCGGCTGCCCGAACTCGTACCGGCCCTCGCCGCCGCCCCTCCCGAACCCAACGGGGACTCCACGGTCTGGGACGTGGAGCTGCGCACCGACGTCGTCTTCTCCGACGGGTCCGCCCTCGACGCGGACGACGTCGTGGCCACCTACTCCGCCGTGCTCGACCCCGCCACGGCCTCCGAGGTCGCCGCCTCCTACTCGATGATCGAGTCGGTCACCGCGACCGGCGACCACAGCGTGCGCTTCACCCTGCACCACCCCTACTACGCCTTCCCCGCGCGGATGTCGCTGGGCATCACGCCCGAGGAGGAGATCACCCCCGGCCCGGCCGCGGACTCCGAGCGCAACCGCCGCCCCGTCGGAACAGGACCCTACGTCCTGGCCGAACTCGACGCCGAACAGGCCGTGTTCGAGGCCAACCCGCACTACCACGGCACCGCGCCGCAGGTCACCGAACTGGTCACCCTGTACCTCCCCGACGACAACACCCGCGCCCAGCGGATGCGCGCGGGGGGCGTCGACGGCACCGTACTGCCCCCGACCACGGCCGCGACCTTCGCCGGCGCCGACGGCGTCGACGTCCTGTCGGTGCGCACCGCGGACTGGCGGGGGCTGTCCCTCCCGGCGGAGAACGCCTTCGCCTCCGACGGGGCCGCCCGGCTCGCCATGAACCTGGCCGTGGACCGCGACGGGATCATCGAGCACGTCCTCGCCGGCCACGGCCGCCCCGCCCACACCCCGGTGGCCGAGGTCTACGGCGAGGCCCACGAGCCCGAGGCCGTCTTCGACCACGACCCCGACGAGGCCGCCCGCCTGCTGGACGGGGCCGGCTGGCGAGAGGGGCCGGACGGCATCCGCGAGCGCGACGGCGACCGGGCCGCGTTCACCCTGTACTACCTCGCCTCCGACAGCCTGCGCCGCGACCTGGCCACGGCGTTCGCCGCCGAGATGCTGCCCCTGGGGATCGAGGTCGACGTCCGCGGCGGCACCTGGGACGACATGGGTTCGCACACCGCCGACGCCGCGATCCTGCTGGGCGGCGGGGACAAGCCCTACGACCTGGACACCCAGGTGTACGCCACCCTGCACACGCGCGAGGAGGGCACGCCCACGTTCGAGAACCCCGGCGACCTCGCCGTCCCGGGGGTGGACGAGGCCCTGGAGGACGCCCGGCGCAGCCCGGACGCCGCCGAGCGCGCCGAGCTCTACCGCGAGGTGCAGAGGGCCTACGTCGAGCACCCCACCTACGTGTTCCTCGCCTTCGCGGACCACACCTACGTCTCCGCCGAGAACGACTGGGACAGCGGGCCGCTGGTGCTCGAACCCCATGCCCACGGCGTCTCCTGGGGCCCGTGGTGGAACCTCGCCGGATGGCGGCGGTGACCGCCGGACCCACCGCCCGCGGGGCCGCCCGCCCGCGTCGCACCCTGTGGCGGGACCGCCGCCGCGCCCTGGGCGGCCTGGCCCTGCACCGCGCCGTCGTCGGCGTTCCGATGCTGGCGGGGCTGAGCGGCCTGGTGTTCCTCCTCGCGGACCGGTCCCCCTTCGACCCGCTCGCCGCCCACCTGGGCGCGCGCTACCAGCAGGTCTCCGCCGAACAGCGGGAGTCGCTGAGCGGCGCCCTGGGGTTCGACGCCCCGTGGTGGCAGGCCTGGTGGGCCTGGGCCGGCGACCTGCTCCGCGGGGACCTCGGCTGGTCCCGCGTGTACGCCATGCCGGTGTCCGAGGTGTTCGCCGAACGCCTTCCGTGGACGCTCCTGCTGTCCGGCACGGCACTGGCGGGGGCCGTCCTCGCCGCGCTGCTGCTGGGCACGGCGGCGGGGCTCGCCCCGGGCGGCGCCCTGGACCGCGCGGTCACCCGCACGGGCGTCCTGGTGCAGGCGGTGCCCCCGTTCGTGCTCGCCCTGGGCTCGGTCACCGTGTTCGCGGTGCTCCTGCGCTGGGCCCCCGTGGCCGGCGCGGCTGAGCCGGGCGAGCCCCACACCGCCGCCGGGGTGGCGCGCCACCTGGTGCTCCCGGCGGTGACCCTGGCGCTCACGCAGCTGCCCTGGGCCCTGCTGGCGGTGCGCACCGCCGTGGCGCGGGCCACGGGTTCCGAAGCCGTGCGGGCCGCACGGGCACGCGGGCTGCCCCCGGCGCGGGTGGTCGCCGCGCACGTCCTCCCGGTCTCCCTCGCCCCCCTGGCCACCATCGTGGGAGCCCGGCTCCCCGAGCTGGTGGTGGGGGCGGTGCTGGTCGAGGAGGTCTTCGCCTGGCCCGGGCTCGCGGGAGCCGTGGTGGGCTCGGCGCAGGCGCTCGACTTCCCGCTGCTGGCCGCGCTCACCGTGGCCACCACCGCCGTCGTGCTGGTCGGATCCCTCCTCGCCGACGCCGCCTACCTGCTCCTGGACCCGAGGGTGGGGACCGATGCCTGAACCGGCGACACGTCCCGCGCGGATCGGGCGGGCGGTGTCCGGGCGGGTCCTGCCCGTGGCGGCACTGGCCGCGCTGGTGGTCTACGCCGTCGCCGTCCCGTGGTGGGCTGGGCCCCAGACCGCGGACTTCTCCCAGGCCCTCCGGGGGCCCGGCCCGGCCCACTGGTTCGGGACCGACCACTCCGGGCACGACCTGTTCGTCCGGGCCGCCGAGGGGTTGCGCGTCTCCCTGGCGATCGCCCTGGCCTGCGCCGTCACCGCCACCGTCCTCGGTGTCGCCGTGGGGGCCGCCGCGGCGTCCGCGGGCGGGCGGGTCGACATGCTGCTCATGCGCGTCACCGACGGCGTCAACGCCCTGCCGCACCTGCTGCTCGGCGTGGTGGTCGTGGCCCTGTACCCGGGGTCGCCGTGGGCGGTCATCGCCTCGATATCCCTCACCCACTGGCCGCAGATCGCGCGCATCGTACGCGCGGAGATGCTCTCCGTGCGCTCGGCCGAGTACGTGGAGGCGGCCTACCTGTGGGGCTCCACCCGACGCGCGGTCCTGCTCCGCCACCTGCTTCCGGCGGCGCTGCCGCAGGCGGCGGTGGGCCTGGTGATGCTCCTTCCGCACGCCGTCTGGCACGAGTCCACCCTCAGCTTCCTCGGTCTCGGGCTCCCGCCGGACGAGGCCAGCCTGGGCACGCTGCTCGAAGTGGCCCGGGGTGACGTGTTCACCGGGGCCTGGTGGACCCTGGCCGCCCCGGCCGGGGTGCTCGTGGCCACCACGCTCGCCACGGCCGGGGCGAGCGGCGTCCTGGGTCCGGGCCCCCGCCGGGCGCGGGGGCCGGGGGTCCGGCGCGGTACCGCCGCCGTGTCCGGGACGGCGGCGCCCGGCGCGATCGCGCGGGACGTGCCCGCCGCGGAGTCCCCCGGGCCCGCGGTGCGCGTGCGCGGACTGACGCTGCGGCTCCCGACGGACGACGGCCGGCTGGTGCACGCCGCCACCGGCGTCGACCTCGACCTGCACGCGGGGCGGTTGACCGCGCTGGTCGGGGAGTCCGGGTGCGGGAAGTCCACGCTCGCCTCGGCCCTGTGCGGACTCCTTCCGCCGGGAACCCGGTCGGCGGGCAGCGTGCGGATCGCCGGCCGGGAGGTCCCCGCCGCCGACGAGCGGGCCTGGCGGGGCCTGCGCGGAAGGGTGGTCGGCCTCGCCGGACAGGCCGTGGCCGCGACGTTCACACCGGTCCGCAGGCTCGGCCCGCAGCTCGCGGAGGTCGCGGCCTCGCTCGGCGCCCCGACTCCGGTGCCGGAACTGCTGGCGCGCGTGGGGCTGGAGGGGTCCGCGGCGGACAAATACCCCCACGAGCTCTCCGGCGGGATGGCCGCGAGAGCGGTGCTGGCCGCCGCGCTCGCCGGGGACCCGGCGGTGCTCGTGGCCGACGAACCCACTGCGGGACTCGACCCGGACCTCGCCGGGCAGGTCCTGCGCCTGCTGCGCGGCGCGGCCGACCGGGGTACCGCGGTGCTCGTCATCACCCACGACCTCCAGGCCCTCGACACCTCGGGCGCCGCCGACGCGGTGGCGGTGATGTACGCCGGGCGGATCGTCGAGCACGGACCGGTGGAGCGCGTGCTGACCGCCCCGGAGCACCCCTACACCGGGGCGCTCCTGGCGGCTCTCCCCGGCCGGGGCCTGCGGCCGCTGCCGGGCCTGCCGCCCGAACTGACCGATCCGCCCGGGGAGGGGTCGTTCGCCGAACGACGGGGAGGAACCGATGTCGCTGGTCGCTGAGGGCGTCACCTGTCGCTACGGGCAGCAGACGGTCCTCGACGGGGTGGACCTCACCGTCGAACCGGGCCGCGTCCTGGGGCTGACCGGGCCCTCGGGGAGCGGGAAGTCCTCCCTCGCCCGGATCCTGACGGGGCTGCGCTCCCCCGACTCCGGAACGGTGCTGGCCGACGGCCGGCCGGTGGCCGCACGCCGGGGCAGGATGAGCGGGGACCTGGGGCTGCTGCACCAGTCCCCGCGGGCGGCCACCGACCCCCGGATGCGGCTGCGCGGGATCATCGCCCAGCCGCTCACCGCACGGGCGCGGGGAACCAGCCCCGGGGCCCGGGGGGCCGGGCGGAAGGCCGACGAGGCCCGCCGCGTGGCGGAGCTGGCCCGGCGGGTGGGCCTGACCGGGGACCTGCTCGACCGCCGCCCCGACCAGGTGTCCGCCGGACAGCTCCAGCGGGCGTGCGTGGCCAGGGCGCTGGCCGCCGCGCCCCGCTACCTGGTCTGCGACGAGCCGACCGCCATGCTCGACGCCGCCTCCACCGCCACCGTCGCGCACCTGCTGACCTCGCTCGCCGAGGACGGTGTGGGGATCCTCGCGATCAGCCACGACCACGCGCTGCTGGCCGCCTGGGCCCACGACGTGGTGGACCTGTCGAGGCCGGGGGCCCCGCGCCCCGGCCACCCGGCCGGCCGGGGCGCCTCCCCGTAGGCTCCGCCCGCCACGGGCCCGGGCGGGAGCGGAGGCCCGCAGGGGTACGGCGGCGGAAGAGGGGAGCGGGCGCGGCCGGTCGGCGGCGACCGCACGGCGAGGGGCCGGACGGGGAGCGACTCCCCGCCCGGCCCCTCGCCGTGTCAGACGGCGTCCTCGTAGTCCGCCGGATCGGCGAACCCGGCCCTCCAGCGCTCCCAGGAGCCGGCGACGGCGGCCTCCGCCTCGTGGGCGTGGGCGGCCACCGAGCGCGCCAGGGCCCCCGGCCCGTGGAGCAGCGTCTCCTGGACCCCCACCGCCTGCCCGGGCCGGGCCCCGAGCAGGAACGCGGTGGTCAGCACCCGGTTCCCGCCCAGGACCCCCGGGGCCCCGGCCAGGACCGGGTCGCGCAGGTCCAGGTCCTCCACCAGCAGGGGGCGGCCGTCGGCCGCGACCCTCGTCGTCGACCGCAGGGGGCCTCCGCCGGTCTCGTAGCTGCGGCCCAGCACCAGGGTCTCGTGCACCAGGGCCCGGGCGCCGCCGGACAGCTCGATCCGGGTGCGGCGGGTGACGTCCGCACCCGCCGTCACCACGAACGGCGCCCCCCGCCACACCAGGCACCCGCCGTCGGCGACCCGGACGTCCGCCTGCCAGCTCGCGGCGCCGCCGCGGGCGTCGTAGGCGACGATCCCGGACGGCTCCACCAGCTCCAGCCACACCCCGGGGCCCACCGTGACCTCCATACGCAGGTCGTCCCCGGCCAGCAGCAGCGCGTAGGCGCCGACGAGCGCCACCCGCGCGGCGGCGCCGCGCACTCCCAGGGGCCGAGGGCTCAGGTACGTGCCGCCGGACAGGTCGCTCAGGCGCACCCGTCCGCCGACCCGTTCCGCGGTCACCCTGGCCGGTACCGTCCCACTCACGGGCGCCCGCTCACGCGTGCTCGTGGACGTCCCCCGCGCCCCCGTGGGCGTGGGTGGTGCCGTCGGCGTGCGTGTGCGGGGCCATCGGCCCCGGGTCCCGCGGCACGTGGACGCCGGACCGGTGGTCGGCCAGGACCTGGCGCACCCATCCGGCCAGCGCTTCGAGCGAGGCCCTGTCGTGCTGGCTCAGGGCCAGCACGGGCAGCCCGTCCCTGGCACGGGTGGCGTCGGCCACCATCTGAGCGGCGTCGACCCCCACGTGCGGGGCGAGGTCGGTCTTGTTGACGACGAGCAGGTCGGCGCGTTCGATCCCCGGTCCGCCCTTGCGGGCCACGTCCCCGCCCCCGGCCACGTCGAGGCAGAAGATCTGCGCGTCGGCCAGCGCGGGGCTGAACGTGGCGGTCAGGTTGTCCCCGCCGCTCTCCACGACGACCAGGTCCAGGGGGGCGAACTCCGCCTCCAGGTCCTCGACGGCGATCAGGTTGGGCGTGACGTCGTCGCGGATCGCGGTGTGGGGGCACGCCCCGGTCTCCACGGCGTGGATCCGCTCCACGGGCAGGACTCCGGCGGCCCGAAGCAGCCTGGCGTCCTCGTCGGTGTAGATGTCGTTGGTGACCACCGCCATGCTCAGCTCGGCGGCGAGTTCGCGGCACAGGGACGCGATCAGGGTGCTCTTGCCGGTGCCGACGGGTCCGGCCACGCCCAGGCGCATCGCGCGCCGGGGTGCGGAGGACGCGTCGGCGGCGCGGGCGCCGGCGGCGGGCTCCGTGGACGGGGTTCGTCGAGTCGTGTCAGGCAATGAAGATCCTCCTGGTCTTGTTCCGGTGTTCGAGGGACCATCCCTCGATCTGGGGTGCGGTGGGCGCGGGCAGGTCGGCGGCGTCACGCACCGCGAGCGCCTCGGCGACCACCGAGGTCATCACGTCCCCCGTCGAGAGAACCCACCCGGCGGCGTCCACCGGGTCCACGGGGGCGAGTTTGAGTGCGGCGGAGGCCACCGACTGGGCGTCGTCGTACAGACTCACCCGGGCGGTCTCGGCCTCCCCCGCCCCGATGACGGCGGCGACCACTCCGAGCGCGACCGGCCGCTGCGGCGCGCGGCCCAGGGCGTGCAGCGCGGCGACGGCGGGGTGGTCCGGCCGGAGCCGGGCGGCCAGGCGCACGAGGCCGCGCCCGAGCATCCCCGAGACCTCCCTCAGGGGGTCGCTCGGCGAGCGGGCCAGCAGCTCCTCGTGCACGGCCTCCAGCGCCCGCGGGTCGACGGGGGCCCCGCCGTCCCCGCCGGCCGCCCGGTGCGCCAGCACCGAGGCGGCCGCCTCCACCAGGCCCACCGTGCGCAGCCGCGCGGTCATGTACGCCGGGATCAGCTCCGCGGGCATTCCGGCGATCAGTGCGGGCTCCAGTCCGGCCGAGTAGGTGTGCCCGCCCACGGGGAGGCGGGCGTCGGCCAGCAGCAGGGAGCCCAGTCCCGAAGTCACCCGGCCGCCTAGAACATCGTGTACCGCTGCGCGAGCGGTACCTCGTCCACGGGCCGGGGGCGCACGAACTCGCCGTCGATGCTGATCGCGAACGTCTCGGGGTCCACGTCGATGTCGGGCAGGGCGGTGTTGTTGGGCATGTCCGCCTTGGTGACGCCGCGGGTGGGGCGGACCGCCACCAGCTCCCGGCGCAGCCCCAGCCTGTCGGCCAGGCCGTCCTCGATCGCCAGCGGGGACACGAAGGTCACCGCCAGATCGGCGGCCGAGGACGCCCGGGCCGCCAGCGCGGGGCGCAGCAGCACCGGCTGCGGCGCGGGCACGGCCCCGTTGGGGTCGCCCAGCGGCGCGGCGACGATCGCACCGGACTTGATCACCGCGGACGGGCGGATCCCGAAGAACGCCGGGTCCCAGAGCACGAGGTCGGCCATCTTGCCGGGCTCCACGGATCCGACCACGTGGTCGATCCCGTGCGCCACCGCCGGGCAGATCGTGTACTTGGCCACGTACCTGCGGGCGCGGGCGTTGTCGGCCGGCAGGTCCGAGGACAGCGGCCCGAACTGGTTCTTCATCACGTGCGCCACCTGCCAGGTGCGGCAGACCAGCTCCCCGATCCGCCCCATCGCCTGGGCGTCGGTGGAGGTGATCGAGAGGGCGCCCATGTCCTGGAGGATGTCCTCGGCGGCCATCGTGGAGGCCCGGATGCGGGACTCGGCGAAGGCCAGGTCCTCCGGGACCCGGGGGTTCAGGTGGTGCACGACGAGCAGCATGTCCAGGTGCTCGTCGACCGTGTTCACCGTGAACGGCAGGGTCGGGTTGGTGGAGGCCGGCAGCACGTTCGCCTCACCGGCGGTGACGATGATGTCGGGTGCGTGGCCGCCGCCCGCGCCCTCGGCGTGGAACACGTGGATGCCGCGCCCGGCGATGGCCTCCAGCGTGTGCTGGACGTACCCGGTCTCGTTGAGCGAGTCGGCGTGCAGCGCCACCTGGAGGCCGAACTCGTCGGCCGCCCGCAGCGCGGCGTCGATCGCCGCCGGGGTGGCGCCCCAGTCCTCGTGCACCTTGTACCCGCCCGCCCCGGCCAGGGCGTCCTCGGCGAGGGCCTCGGCGGAGACGGTGCTGCCCTTGCCGAACAGCATGACGTTGAGCGGGAACCGGTCCAGGGCCCGGTGCATCGTCCGCAGCGAGTGCGCGCCGGCGGTCACCGTGGTGGCCTTCGACCCCTCGGTGGGCCCGGACCCGCCGCCGATCACGGTGGTGGTGCCGGTGGCGAGCGCCTCGTGCATCTCGATCTCGCTGAGGAAGTGCACGTGGGTGTCCACGGCGCCCGCGGTGAGGATCTTGCCCTCCCCCGCGATCACGTCGGTGCCCGGACCGATCAGCAGATCCGGGTGCACCCCGTCCATCACGTCCGGGTTGCCCGCCTTGCCGACGGCCACGATGCGCCCGTCGCGGATGCCCACGTCGCCGCGCACGATGCCCCAGTGGTCCATGACCACGACGTTGGTGACGACCACGTCCAGCGCCCCCTGGGCGCGCGTGGTCAGCCCCTGGCCCATCGACTCGCGGATGGTCTTGCCGCCGCCGAAGACGGCCTCGTCGCCTCCCGCCGTGCGGTCCTCCTCGACCTCGATCCACAGGTCGGTGTCGGCCAGGCGGATCTGGTCGCCGACGGTGGGACCGTACAGCTGGGCGTACTCGCGGCGGTCGATGCGGCTCACTGGTCGCGCTCCTCGGTGTCGGCAGGGGCCACGTCCTGCTCGGCGTCGGTGTCCGGTCCCGCGGTGTCGGGGCGGGGTGTGTGGGTGGGGACCACCTCGGCGGGGTCGCCGTCGCGGGCGTCCGCGTCGCCGACCCGCATGGCGGCGCCGGAGGCGCGCGCGGGTTCGGGCACGTCCACGCCCGGGGTGCCGAAGGGGACCACCGGTCGCGGAACGCGCTCCTCGGCGCCGGGTTCCCGGACCATGTCGCGGATCTGGAGGCCGGGCACGTGGCGGCGGCCGCCGAGGGCCACGAGCTCCACGGTGCGGCTCACCCCCGGTTCCAGTCGCACGGAGGTGCCGGCGGGGATGTCCGGCCGGAAGCCGCGGGCCGCCTCGCGGTCGAACCGCAGGGCCGGGTTGGCGTCGGGGAAGTGGAGGTGGGAGCCCACCTGGATGGGGCGGTCCCCCGTGTTGACCACCACGAGGGAGAGGCGTTCGCGGCCCTCGTTGAGGACCAGGGGGGTGGGACGGGTGCGGATCTCGCCGGGGATCACTGGATCGGCTCCGTGATCGTGACGAGCTTGCGGCCGTCGGGGAAGGTGGCCTCGACCTGGACGTTGGGGATCATCTCCGCCACACCGTCCATGACCTCGTCCCGGCGCAGCACGTTGCGCCCGTCGTTCATGAGGTCGGCGACGCGGGCGCCCTCGCGGGCCCGCTCGATCACCCAGCAGGACAGCAGGGCGACCGACTCGGGATGGTTGAGCTTGACGCCCCGCTCGCGCCGGTCGCGGGCGATCATCCCGGCGACGGCGAGCAACAGCTTCTCGGTGTCCGATGGAAGTAGATGCATGAACCACCTCTCAACAGTTCCGACCCACGCGGTGGTGGGTACGGACCCAGTCTTAGCAGGAGTCCCGGGTCACAGTCGCAGGTGAGGCCCTCGCCGGGGGCTCCGGGGCCCGCCCGCCGGGGCCCGGGCCGGGACCGCTCGGGCGCCGCCGCGGACGGCGCGGGGCGCGGGCCCCGCACGGCTCCGGCCGCCCCCTTCCGGACGCCGCCGGCCCGCCCCTCCCCCGACACTGCGGGGATCCATAGGCCCTGTCATCCCATGACTTCCGCACGATCCGACGCTCCTGCGCCGACGGTCCGGAGCCTCCGGTCTGCCGCCCGGCGGCGGACGTCGGCCGGGGGCTCCGGACCCCGCCCGCCGCGGCCGCACCGCGCGTCCCGGACGGCGCTCGCCGCGCCCCCGGCCGGTGGGGAAGATCACCATGGCGGCCGGAGCCCCGGAGGAAGCGGACACGACTCCGGGCGGGCCCGTCCCCGCGCGGCGACGGGCCCGCGGCCGGGGCGGTCCGACCGGCCGCCCCAGGGCGGGGTGCCCCCTCACCCTGGGGAAAGCCCCCTCCCGTCCGGGCCGCTCCCGCGCGGGGGAATGCGCCGCCGCTCCGCCGGAGGACCGGGACGCGGGGACCGGTACCGTCCGGAACCGGAACCCCCTGCGGTACGGGGATTTCGCGTGTGATCCAATGTGGCCGGAGTTCGCTGTGTCCTACTAGACTCTGCGGCCTCCCCACCCCAGAGGACAGGACACCTGTGGCTTCCCGCTGCCCCTACGCCGAACTCCACTCCCCTGACTTCCACGCGGACCCGCACAAGGTCAACCGACGCATGACCGAGGAACACGGACCGGTCTTCCCCGTCGAGATCTCCCCCGGCGTCCGCGCCTGGGTCGTCGCGGACTACGCGATGATCACCGCCTGGTGCAGGGACACCCGTACCTTCGTCCGCGACTCGCGGCTCTGGCTCGACTGGCGGGAGGGGCGCGTCCCCGACGACGCACCGGTCGCGGCGATGATGGCCCACCGGCCCAACCTGCTCTTCGCCGACGGGGACGAGCACGCCCGCCTCAAGCGCTCGATCACCGACTCCCTGGGGCGCGTCCCCGAGAGCCGGGTCGGCGACATCACCCGCCTGCACGCCGACACCCTCATCGACGCCTTCTGCGCGCGGGGCAGCGCCGAACTCGTCTCCGAGTACGCCCGCCTGCTGCCGCTGCTGGTCATGTCCGACCTCTTCGGCTTCTCGCCCGACATCGGCCGGCGGGTCCTGACCTCCCTCAGCGACCTGTGGGACGGCGTGGACGCGGCCAGGGCCAACGGCGAGTACGAGCGCGCGCTGTCCGACGCCATCTCGGCCAAGCACGCCGAGCCCGGCGAGGACATCACCTCCTGGCTGCTCGAGCACCGGGCCGGCCTCACCGACGACGAGCTCCTCCACCAGCTCGTCGTCACCATCGGGGCCGGGGCGGAGCCGACCGCCAACCTCATCACCGGGACCACGCGCACCATCCTGGTCGACGCCGAGGTCGGCCAGGCCGTCCGCGGCGCCCGGGTGGGGATCGGCGAGGCGATCGACCAGGTGCTCTGGCGCGAGCCCCCCATCAACAACTACCCCGTCCTCTACCCGGTGACCGACGTGCGGGTCGGCGCGGACACGGTGGTCCGGGCGGGCGAACCGGTCCTGCTCGGATACTCCGCCGCGCACGCCGGGCTGTCCGGGAGCGGACCCGACATCGAGCAGGGCAACCGCGCCCACCTCGCCTTCGGCGTGGGCCCGCACCGCTGCCCCGCCCAGGGGTTCGCCTACGCCATCGCCCAGGTCGGGGTGGAGACCCTGACCAGGCGGTTCCCCGATCTGCGGACGACGGAGGACGAGGCCCAGTGGCGCCCCTCCCCGTTCGCGCGGGCCCTGGCCCGCCTCCCCGTCGCCTTCACCCCCGACACCCCGAAGGGCACCACTCCCCCATGGCAGCAGACATCCCCGTCCTCCACCCCTACGACCTCCACCGCCAGACAGCCGGACTCCGCGGGCGAGGCCCCGTCGTCGAGGTTGAGATCCCTGGTGGCGTGGTTGTTCGGGCGCTGACCGGACACGACGTCGTCATGGAGGCGCTGGCCCACCCCGGCGTGCGCAAGGAGGCGCGCCACTGGGGCCCCTGGGCCCGGGGCGAGATCCCCATGGACTGGCCGCTGATCTCCTGGGTCGCCCCGGACAACATGCTCACCGCGGACGGCGACCGCCACCGCCGCCTGCGCACGCTGGTCTCGCAGGCGTTCACCCCCCGCCGCGTGGAGGTCCTGCGGCCGCGCGTCGCCGAGATCACCGCCGACCTCCTCGACGCCGCCGAGGCCTCCGGCCCCGGCCCGGTGGACCTGAGGGCCGCGCTGGCGCTGCCCCTGCCCATGACGGTGATCTCGGAGCTGTTCGGGGTCGCCCCCGA
Organism: Nocardiopsis sp. NPDC006198; assembly: GCF_040613895.1. Classification (NCBI taxonomy): domain Bacteria; kingdom Bacillati; phylum Actinomycetota; class Actinomycetes; order Streptosporangiales; family Nocardiopsidaceae; genus Nocardiopsis; species Nocardiopsis sp. NPDC006198. The sequence goes on from NZ_JBEXSY010000066.1 coordinate 17,658, forward strand.
GCACCGCGACACCCTGCACGGGCTGATGCACTGGGTCTTCGACGCGACCGTCACCCCGGAGCAGGCCGCCCGGACCAACGCGGACATGCTGGCCTTCCTCACCGAACTGGCCGAGGAGAAGGCCGGGGCCCCCGGCGACGACCTCACCAGCGCACTGCTGGAGGCCCGCGCCGAGGGGGACGAGAAGCTCTCGCAGAGCGAACTGGTGTGGACGCTGATCCTCATGATCGGTGCGGGCTACGAGACCACGATGAACCTCATCACCAACTCCGTGCACGCCCTCCTCACCCACCCGGAGCAGCTGGCGCTGGTGCGCTCCGGCGAGGCCTCCTGGGCCGACGCGGTCGAGGAGACCCTGCGCTGGGACGCCAGCATCCAGTACCTGCCCCTGAGGTACACGGCCGAGGACGTCACCCTGGCCGGGGTGCGCGTGCCCAGGGGCGAGGCCCTGCTGATGGGCTTCGGCGCCGCGGGCCGGGACCCGGGACAGCACGGCGACGACGCGCACGTCTTCGACCTCCGCCGCGAGCAGCGCGGCCACCTGGCCTTCTCGCACGGACCGCACTTCTGCCTGGGCGCGGGGCTGGCCCGGCTGGAGGGGACCACGGCCCTGGAGGCCCTGTTCACCCGCTTCCCGCGGATCCGCCTGGCCGAGGGGGAGGACGTGCCCGAGTCCCCCTCCATCGTGGCCAGCGGCAGGTCCCGCCTCCCCGTCGTCCTGGGCTGAGCCGTCCGGGACCCGTGCCGGCCCCGGGGCCGGCGCGGGTCCGCCGGGTTCCCTACGCGTGCGGTCCCTCCCCCGGGCGGAACCGGACGAGGAGGACGGTGAGGACCAGCGCGAGCCCCGTGAGGACCGACGCGGAGAGGCCGACCCCGGCCGGTCCCGCGGTCTCCAGGGCGATCCCGCCCAGTCCGGCTCCGAGGACGATGCCCGCGTTGAAGGCGGCGACGGAGAACGACACCGCCGCGTCGCCCGCGTCCCCGCCGAGTTCGTAGATCCTCGCCTGGACCGCGGGCACGAAGCTCCACGCGGCGAACTGCCAGAGCCCGACCACGGCGACCGCGGCGACCGCGAACGAGGCGGTGGCGAAGAGCAGGACGAGCCCGGCCAGGGCTGCGGCGACGGCCGCCACCAGGGTGGCGCCCGGGGCCCGGTCGGCGCCGCGCCCGCCGACCGCGTTGCCCGCGACGCCGAGCAGCCCGGCGAGCAGCAGCACGCCGACCACCGACAGGCCCTCCAGCCCGGCCTCCTCGCGCAGCAGGGGCAACAGGTAGGTGAAGGCGCAGAACGTCCCCGCCCAGAACACGGCGACCGCGGTGATGCCCAGCGCCACCGGCTTCCTCGCCAGAACGGCGAACCGCTCCCGGAGCGACTGGTCTCGCAGGGGAGCGAGCCCGGGCACGGCGAGGAGCACTGCCAGTGCGGCGAGCCCGGAGAGGACCGCGATGGCCAGGAACGGGAGCCGCCAGCCCTCGGTACCGTCGGAGCCGCGCTCCAGCAGCATGCCGAGCGGACTCCCCAGCGCCGTGGCCGTGGTGATCCCGCCCTGGAACACGGCCAGGGCCCGCGCACGGGCGCCGGGCGCGGCCAGGCGCGCGGCGGCGCCGAACCCCACCGCGAGGTAGAGGCCGAAGCAGGCCCCGGTCACGAGGCGGGTGGCCAGCAGGACCGCGAAGGTGGGTGCGGCCGCCGCCACCGCGTGCGCGGCGCCGAACACCAGGAGGGAGGCCACGAGCACCGGTCGGCCGGCGTACCGGGCCATGGCGGCGCCGAGGAGGGGGGCGCCCAGCGCGACGGCGACCGCGTTGAGCGTGACGAGCTGGCCGACCGCGCCCTCGGGCACCCCGAGGTCCACGGAGATCTGGGGCAGCAGGCCCACGACCACGAACTCGGTGCAGCCGATGGCGAACGCGCCGAGGGCCAGGGCGAGGAGGGGCGTCCATGTGCGGGAGGCCGCCGCGGAGGCGGCTCGTGCCGGGGAGGGGGACTCTTTCCGTCGTCTGCTCACACGCCTTTCTACAGGCGCGCCCCCTTGCCGGGCAGGGGACTTCCGCCCTTTTCTTAACACTCGTTAAGCAACATCTGCCGACACGCGACACGGCCAGCTCCGGGCCACATATCCGCACAGACTCCCTTCTTTACGAGATCTCCTCGACACGTCCCCTGAACGCTTCCCGATGACGCACGTCCTGCCCCGCACGGATCCGAATCGTGAGGCCCGCACGGTGGGCGAACGGTGCGAGGTCGAGTCCGGAACGCGCGTCCAGGAGGTCGAGTGCACGGAGCCGCCGGAGCTCGGAGAGCGGGGTGAGGTCGGTGAGCCTTTCACACCGGCGCAGGGACAGATGGCGAAGGTTCCTCAACCGCCTCAGGGGGGAAAAGTCCTCCGCTATCACATCGTCCAGCTCGAGCCATTCAAGTTCGTCCTGCTCACCCAGTGGCTCCAAGTCCGAGACGGACGTGAGGCCGTCCAGGATGAGCTCTCTCAATCGCAGGCCGGACAGGGGCGCGAGACCGGTGACCCACGAACACTGCGAGAGGCTCATGCTTGTCAGGCCCGGCGCTCTTGCCACCACCTCGTCAAGGCCAGTGGTCAGACCTGTCCGCCACAGCCCCAGGTACCGAAGCCTGCCGGTAAGGGGCAGGGAATCCAGGTTCGTGAGTTGCGCACAGTCGCCCAGTCGCAAGTCCGTGAGCTCTCGCTGATCCACAAGCGGAGACAAATCCGCCACCTCGGCCAAACCGAATAGCCCAAGAGAGTGCAACTGCGGCAGCCGAGAGACGAAACCGATGTCGGTCAACCTCGCGGAGAGCACCCTCAGAGAGCGCAACGCGCGTAGCCTGGCCAAGAGCTCGGCGTCATCCTCTCGCAGGAGATGGACGTACAGGTACTTGAGATGCCCTGCATGATGATGCAACAGGTCCCGCGTGAGGGACTGAGGAGTGTAGATCTTCAACTCCCTCAGCGGAGGCACCTCCGCGAGGAACGCCAGATCCCCCCTGTACCCCACGTGGACTGCTAGGCGCCTCAGACACGAGAACCAAGGCAATCTGCGCAACGCAGCCGCCTGGCCCGAGGTGAACACCCTGAGGGCTCCGTCGACCAGAGGCGCGTCGGCCAGTACCCGATGCGCGTACTCGTCCGGGTCGAAGTAGTTCCACGCCTGTTGGAGTTCCCACTGCACGACAGACCGGGCGTCCGCACGGTATCCGGCGAGCAGCTCCAGGGCCCGGGGCCCGTTGACCAGCGCCACCGTGTGGACCGTGGCCCTCGCCTGGGCATCGGTCAGCCCGTCCAAGGTCAGCGGGAGGTGTTCGAGCACTGCCTCCCCCGCGGTTGCCAGGGACCGCGCTGTCGCCATGTCCCGGGGCGGTACCAGGTCGTCTATGCAGGCCCGGATCCTCTCTCCAAGTTCCGCAGGGACGGTGGGCGCGGTCTCCAGGCATGCGGCCACCAGCAGTTTCAGATAGCGAGCATGCTTCGACTCATCTCTCACCCGGGCCAGGACCCCTCCCAGCAGCTCCGCCAGCTGCGGCCCGTTGGCGTGCCCGGCCGCCATGACGACCGTCTCCCGCCAACCCGGCTGGTGTGCGCGTTCCACGAGGAACTCGATGTCGTGGTCGTAGACCGCCTGCTTGGCGCTCAGATACTCCTGCACGGTGCGGTGCACGAAGTCCACACGTTCGTCGACCGGCTCCCTCAGCACCCCACTGCGCTGGAGCATGTACCCGGTGACAGCCTCGGCGTCGTCGCCTGCCCTCGGCATGGTGGTGAGCCGTTCCCCGATCTCGCGCAGCACCACCGGCCTTGGCAGCTCGGAGCGGTGGGACACCGACAACCGCCACGCCAGGCCTTGGAGGAGTCGCAACTTCTGTCCGTAGTCCAGGTCCACGTCGTGGAAGGACGGAACGTTCCTCTCCCCGTCGCGCCGGTCGAGCAGCATCTCCAGGGTGGCGGCGTACAGCCCCATCCGATCGCGGGGCAGCCGGGTGGCGTGGTCCAGGTTCAAGGCGCACAACATCGCCGCGAGCAAGGGGGTGGCGGCCAGCGTCCGCAGGTGCGGGGCGCTCTCCAGTCTCCCCAACAGCTCGGCCTCGTAGCCAGGCAGGTCCTCAGCGGCGCACGGCAGGCTCGGGGAGGCCTCGATCGCCTGGTACCACTGCCGGATCAGCTCACGCAAGTCGGACGGGCCCATCGGTTCGAGGTGCGCGGTCGAGAACCCCTCACCCGCCAGCCATCGGGCACTCGCTGCGGCAGGACGGCTGGTGACGACGACCCGAACACCGGGGAACGAGGTCAGCAGGTCACGCAACCAACCGGGGACCTTGCGGCGCTGGGCGTCGGAGAGCTCGTCCACCCCGTCGACGAGCAGCAGCGCCCGTCCTGACGTGAGTCGTCGGTGCACCCATCCGCGGGGCATCAGGCCGGTCAGTGCGTCGGCCGTCCCCTCCAGGAACCGCTCCGGCCGGGGGAGGTCTCCGTCGGCATGGCTGCGCAGCTTGACCAGGAACGGAGTGCAACCGTTCCACGCCTCCAGGTCGGAGCCGAAGCCCTCGCGCACAGCCGTGATCGCCAGCCAGCGCAGAAGCGTGCTCTTGCCTGACCCCGCCTCGCCACGGACCAGCGTGCGCTGTCTGTCGCCCAGCGCGCTCTCCACGCGTACCGTCGCGGCGGAAGCGGCCGAGCCCTCCTCACCCTCATCCCATGGCGGTTCGGTCAATGACAGGTGCCCGCCCCTGCGGTCGCCCTCCCGCCCCTCCCTGCCGCGACCGTCGGTCGTCACACTGAGGCTGATGTAGGCCACGCTCAGCGAGGTCTGCGGGCGGTAGTGCCGCACTCTGACCCCGAACAACTCCACCTGGTCCAGGACGCGGCTGACGTGGTCGGCGTAGCGCCTCCCGAACTCCTCGTCGCCGTTCCTCCCCTCGGGAGCGTCCAGTGAGCGCGGCGGTATCCGCGCGAGGACCACCGCGACCTGGTCGGCCAACCCCGACAGGCGGGACAGCGTCTCAGCCGCCGCGCGCGGCCCGAACTGCGGCAGCGCCACCACGACGCGGACCAGGCAGTCGCAGCACTCCGTCAGGAGGACGTCGAACAGACGGGCCCCGGCCTCGCCCAACTCGAAAGCCAGGTCACGGCCCGACATCTGGGCGCGCACCCGGAGCACGAGGGACACCGGATCCGCGTCGGCCCCCAGGAACTCCTTGTCCGACAGATCCGCCTTCACCAGGGCGTCGGTGACCTCCGCGAGCACGGCGGCACGGTCACCGTCGTCGAGGCCGCGGAACTCCTGCTCGCACAGCGGCTGCAACCGCTCCATGACGGCGAGGGCGATGCCCTCGATCTGGTGCTCCACCTTGCGCCGGGCGATGCCGTCCCGGAAGGTGAGGCGGATCAGCTCCGTCAGATCCTTCTCACGGTCGGACGCCGCCGCGTGCTGCGTCAGCCAGACCCTGCCCGCCTTCGTTCCGACCGCCTTGGCGGTGGCCAGGACCGCCGTCTCGAGTGTCGCCATACGTGTCCTCGAACCTGTCCGCGGAAGTCGTGTGCCGACCCAGGAGTGTGGATCCCCGCAGGGAAGGAGCGTTCGGGCTCGGCCCTACGACGATAGGGGGACAGAGCGATCGTTGACGGGCAAACGGAAGATCCCGCCGGGCAACCGGCTCCGGGCCACCGCGTCGGGCGCCCCCGACCTGCACGGGCGTCCCGGCCGCCGCACGGAGGCCGGTCCCGGCCACGGAAGGGTCCTCGCCGGGACTTGACCTGGAGCGCGCTCCAGGACCCAGACTTCCCTACAGAGGCCCGGTCGACAGGCGGGCCCGGACCCGAGGGGACCACCATGCGGTACCGCACCATCGGCAGTGACCCGCGGACCCGACGCGAGGTGAGCGTGCTCGCCCTGGGCGCGATGCTCATGGGCTCGGTGACCGACGAGAAGACGTCGTTCGCCGTCCTGGACCGCTACGTCGAGGCCGGCGGCACGTTCGTAGACACCTCCGGCAACTACGCCTTCTGGACGGACGGCGGCCAGGGCGGGCAGAGCGAGGAACTGCTCGGCCGCTGGCGGAGGAGCCGGGGCATCGGTTCGGAGGTCGTCGTCGCCACCAAGCTCGGGGCGCGCCCGCTCGCCCCGGGGACGAGCTTCACCGACAACCCCGAGGGGCTGTCCGCCAAGATCATCCGGGAGTCGGCCGAGCGCAGCAGGGAGCGGCTCGGCATGGACACCCTCGACCTGCTCTACGCGCACATCGAGGACCGCACCGTCCCCGTGGCCGAGACCGTCGGGGCGTTCGCCGAGCTCGTCGCCGAGGGCTCGGTGGGGCTGCTGGGGGTCAGCAACCACGCGGCGTGGCGGGTCGAGCGCGCCCGCGCCCTGGCGGCGGCCTCCGGGCTGCCCGGCTACGAGGTGCTCCAGTACCAGCACAGCCACCTGCGCCCTCGCACGGACATCCCCGACGCCCTGTCCCAGGACGGCAGCATCGCCGCGGCGGGCCCCGACCTGCTCGGCTACCTGCGCGCGGAGCCCGGCCTGGTCCTGGTCGCGTACTCGCCCCTGCTCGGCGGCGCCTACACCCGGGACGACAAGCCGCTGCCGCGCGACTACGACCACCCCGGCACCCGGGCCCGCCTGGAGGTCCTGCGCGCGGTGGCGCGCGAGGCGGGCGCGACGGTGAACCAGGTGGTGCTCGCCTGGCAGATGGGCGGCGAACTGCCGATCATCCCCCTGGTCGGCGCGTCGTCCGTCGCCCAGCTGGAGGAGAGCCTGGCCGCCGTCGACCTGGAGCTGACCGCGGACCAGCGCTCGCGCCTCGACGCGGCGCACTGACCGCACTGACCGCGCGGACCGCCGCCGGGCGGGGTCCGGCCCGGCGCCGACACGCGGAACGGCCGACCCGCCCGGTTCGTCCGGACGGGTCGGCCGGGGTCCGGCCGGTTCGGGTGCTCTCGGCCGGACCGGTCACGGGCCGGCCCCTCTGCCGCCGACCGTCACCGCGGGGCGGCGGGTGTCCCCCGCCGCCCGGCGGCTAGCCGCCGTAGGTCTCGAACTCGGCGACGCGCGGTGTGCCGTTCGAGCCGGTGATCTCGAAGTTGATCTTCCGGAGCGTCGTCGGGGCGAAGGTGATGACGCCCGCTCCGCTCCCGGTGGCCAGGACGGCGCCGGTGTCGTGGTTCACGAGTCGCCAGGAACCGATGTTGCCCTCGGCCCCGGCCGCCTCGCGGATGTTGACCGAGGACACCGTGGTGCCGGAGCCCCACTTGACCGAGACGCGGCCGGTCGAGCCGCTCGGCGACCAGTAGGTGCCCATGTCGCCGTCGACGACGTTCCCGTAGCCGGTCCCGCCGGCCTTGCCCGAGCCGTCGGCGCCGGCCCCGATGCTGAGGTTGGTCCCCTCGGGCGGGTCGGTCGGGTCGGGGTCGGGGTCCGTCGGGTCGGGGTCGGTCGGGTCCGGGTCCGTCGGGTCCGGGTCGGTCGGCTCCTCCGCCTCGCAGTTGCCGTCCGAGACCCGGTTGCCCTGGCCCGCGCCCGCGGTCTGGTTCAGCACGGTCGGCACGCAGCCGGCGTCGTCGAGGTCGTAGGAGTACGGGATGCTCACCGACGTGGTGGACTGCGGGTTGGGCCCGGCGGGGTAGTTCGAGTCGCCCGGGCTGGACCAGGTCACGTTGTCGAAGATGTTGCCGCCGACCTCCCAGGTCCCCCTCTCATCGGTGTAGAAGGTGCCCAGGACGTCCTTGGAGTCCTCGAAGTAGTTGTTCTCCACCTTCGCCCTGGCCCCGGCCCGGGAGTTGATGCCGGACTCGTGGATGTCCGCGTAGTGGTTGCTGTACATGTGCCCGACGCCGCCGCGGAGCAGGGGCGCGCGCGAGTCGAGGTTCTCGAACCGGTTGTGGTGGTACGTGACGTACCCGTTCGAGCGGTCGCTCTCGCTGGACCCGACCAGGCCGCCGCGGCCGGAGTTGCGCAGGATGCTGTAGGAGAGGGTGACGTACTGGGTGTTGTTCTTCATGTCGAAGAGGCCGTCGTAGCCCTCCGACTCCCCACCCGACGCCTCCAGGGTGACGTGGTCGACCCAGACGTTGCGGACTCCGCTCTCCATCCCGATGGCGTCACCGCCGTTGGACGTGGGCGAGCCGGACTTCTTGACGTTCCGAACGGTCACGTTCTGGATGATGATGTTGCTGGACTCCCGGATGTGGATGCCCAGCTGGTCGAACACGGCCCCGCTGCCGGTGCCGACGATGGTGACGTTGCTGATCTTCTTGAGCTCGATCACGTCGTCGGCGGTCTCGCAACCGGTCCCCGACACCTTCGAGGTGTTGCCGTGGTTGATGGTTCCCTGCACCTCGATGACGATCGGGGTGCTGGTACTGGGCCGGTTGCACAGGGCCTCGTGGATCTGGGTCCCGGTCGTGGCCCGTACCGTCTGGCCGCCCGCGCCTCCGGTGGTCCCGCCGTTCTGCGTCGCGTAACCCGTGGCGCTGCCGGTCTGCGCCGATGCCGAGGCCATCGGCAGGGCCAGACCGCCCGCCACCACGGCCGCGGCGGCCAGCGTCGACACGAGCCCACGCGTGATTGATCGTCTCACTGCTCACCCTTCTTCTGGAGCACAAGCATGTGACCTGCTTCACTCGAGAGTAGAGAAAGCGCTTTCCATGTCAAGAGGTGTTGATGCAAACGTTTGCAAGAAGGGGAAGCATCCCTCGTTCTCCACATGCCTGCTGTGCTGCGGGTTTATGGGAATTTCACATCGAAAATCGGGACCGAGTACCTCTATTGGTGCAACCGGTTGTAGGGCCCCGATGAGGGCCCGGCGGGGCGTCCGCGGGCTCCCGCCGCGGTCGGCGGGCGTACCGGCGGGGGTGGGAGGGCCCACGCCCGGAGGGATCGGACGGGTTCTCGCGAACGGCCCCGGCCGGGCGACCGCGACCCGGGGCACGGCGGCGAAGTGCCGGGTCCGTAGGATGGCGGGCGTACGGCCGAAGACGGTTCGAGGAGGTGTCGGTGATGGGTCTCTCGCCCCAGCCGCCCGCCCGGAGGTTCCGGGAGCACGGGCGGCGGGTTCCGAAAGGAACGAGATGTCCCGTACGGACAAGACCAAACCGCTGTGGGTGCGCCAGCGCGAACACGGTCCGGTAGCGGTCCACGACCACACCCGTGGCGACTGCGACCTGCCTGCCGCCCCGACCCGCGAGGAACCGGGGACGCGTTGCCGCTGGGAGCACCCCGACGTCATGCTCTTCAGGCACGGATGCTGCGCCGGGTGCCACAAGCGCGCCTGTACCGCCGAGTGGCAGGCCTACACCAGGGCCGGCAACCGCAGGCGCCGCCACCGGGACCGGCTCCTGACGCTCCGCCGGGTCCGCGAGGCCAACACCCGTTAGACGTCGCACGACGCCCTCACGGCCTTCGCCGTGGGGGCGTCCCGTTCACACGGGACCAGGGTCGTTCCCGAGTGGAGTGGACACTGGTCCGACCAACGACAATCCACGAGGCGCAGCCCCGCGTTGTCAGAGATCGCTCCCCCTACCCCGCCGATCACCACGGCCCCGGCCGCAGGGGGGTGCCTCGGGGGTCTCCCCCCGGTAAAAACGACGGACGACCCGGGGAGGCGGCCGAAAGCCCCCGAGCAGTGTCGTCCTGGGTCCGTGGACCCGGGCAGGCCGACTGCGGCCCGCGGGGCGAGGCCCCACACCGGGGATCTGGGGGCCGCCCCCACAGGAAACGACGGAACGCCCCGGTGAGCGCGGTCACGCGCGAACAGGGGCGTTCCGGAGTGGAGTGGGCGCGAAGGGACTCGAACCCCTGACCTATTGCTTGTAAGGCAATTGCTCTAACCAACTGAGCTACGCGCCCGTGCGTCGCACGAGATCATACCGGTTCGCGGTGGCCGCCGCGCCTCAGGCTCCGGCGTGCTCCCGCAACCGCGCCAGGTACTCGTCCGTGTCGCGCGGCCGGGAGGCCGGGGAGACCGTCGACCAGCGGACGACGCCGTCGGCGCCGACCAGGAAGGTGCCCCGCCGGGCGACCCCGCGCCGGGGGTCGAGGACCCCGTAGGCCTCGGCGACGCCGCCGTGCGGCCAGAAGTCCGACAGCAGCGCGAACGGGAACCCCTCGCGGTCGGACCAGGTGCGCAGGGCGAACACCGAGTCCACCGACACCGCCAGGACCTCGGCTCCCAGCTCCTCGAACTCGGAGTGGCGTTGGCTCAGGTCGGCGAGCTCCCCCGAGCACACGCCGGAGAACGCCAGCGGGTAGAAGACCACGAGCACGGGCCGGCCGCGCAGATCGGCCAGGGCCGTGTCGCGCCCGTACTGGTCCTGGAGGGTGAAGTCGGGCGCGACCGCGCCCGCGGTGATGGGATCGCTCATGGTCGCGTTCGTGTTCGGCGGCGCTCGGGCCGGGGACGGCGGCCGTCTGCTGACGGACGCCCCTCAGCGCCGCGCGCCCGCCTCTGGGACGCGCGGCACCGGATGCCTCACCCGGTACGGGTGGTGGACGTCACCGCTTGGGAACGACCAGGCGCGTACCCGACCAGTCGGCGCCGATGCTGACCGCGCTCGTCTGGGACAGGCCCGACGTCGAAGCGGCCTCCGCGACGTCGTTCGGGGACACGTGGAGCTCACGTCCCGCCTTCGGGGTCAGCACCAGGATGGTCCCGCCGTCGGCGATGGTGGTCACCGTGTCCATCAGCGCGTCGGTGAGGTCCTCCTCCTCGTCGGACCGCCACCACAGCAGTGCCGCGTCGACGTCTCCGTCGAAGTCCTCGTCGACCAGCTCCTCACCGGTGAGTTCGGTGATGGATGCGCGCAGGCCCTCGTCGACGTCGTCGTCGAAGCCGAATTCCTGCACCACCTGACCCGGCTTGAATCCGAGTCGGTCAGCCAAGCCACGTTCGCTCTGTGCCTGGCCCGCGGTCGCGCTCACGAAAGTTCTCCTCCACAGATGGTTTTTCTCAATCTTGCCTGCACTGGGCAGTTGTCACAACGATGCCGGGCCAATTCGCGGCCCGTCACGTGGGTCCGTAACCATCGCTGATGGCCTAGTTCACACGCTAGTGGCATGTTCCGTCAACGCGCTCCCAAACCCCGTCCCGGTCCCGGTCACCCGCGGCGGGAATCATGAGGACGAGAGGTAGGACAGCCGGACCAGGCGGTCCGGGTTGTCCACGTTCAGGTCGACAACGGCGATCGACTGCCATGTTCCCAGTTCGAGGCGGCCCGAGAGCACCGGAACGGTGGTCTGGGGCGCGATGAACGCGGGCATCACGTGTGATCTCCCGTGGCCCCGGGAGCCGTGCTTGTGCCGCCACCGGTCGTCGGCCGGCAGCAGGTCGTCCAGGGAGGCGAGGAGGTCGTCGTCGGACCCCGCACCGAGTTCGATGATCGCCACGCCCGCCGTCGCGTGCGGGACGAACACGTTGAGCAGTCCGTCGCCTCCGGTCTCGGCGACGAAGTCACCGCACTCCCGCGTGATGTCGGTGATGCTCTCCGATCCACCGGTGTGCAGCTCAAGGATCTGTGTCCGCATAGCGCCACCTTCGCGCAGGTGCGGCCCTCGTGCAACCATCCCGGTGGCACCCGCGCTCAACTGCGCAGGTCGGCGCACGTCATACTCGTCCGCCACATGTGCGAACCTGGTCCAAAGGAGGGCAAACGGTGACTGCTTCTTTACGTTTGGGCCCACTGCTGCGTCACGCGGGACCGACCACGGCGACGGTGTGGGTGGAGACCGACACCCCCTGCACCGTGCGGATCCGGGTCGACGGAGCCGTGACGGCCGCCTCGGACACCTTCACCGTGCACGGGCACCACTACGCCGTGTGCGAAATCACCGGGCTCCCGGAGGGCGCGGCCCTGCCCTACGAGGTCTTTCTGGGCGAGGACCGGGTGTGGCCCGAGCCGGACAGCCCCTTTCCGCCCAGCGTCCTGCGCACGACGGCCCCGGAGGGGCCCACGCGGCTGCTGTACGGCTCGTGCCGCAGGCCGACGGGCGACACCCCCGAGGGGGTCGTGCGGTACGGCCCGGACATGCTCCGCGCCACCGCCCGGCGGCTGGCCCGCGAGGAGGTCGACGGCAACCTCGTCCTCCTCCTCATCGGCGACCAGGTGTACGCCGACGAGCTGGAGGAGCCGATGCGCTCCTTCCTGGCGTCGGTGCGCGGGCCGGACGGTCCCGACGGGGCCCCGGGGGACGAGGTCGTCCACTACGGCGAGTACGCCGAGCTGTACCGGCAGGCGTGGACCGATCCCCCCGTGCGGTGGCTGCTGTCCACCGTGCCGACGCTGATGATCTTCGACGACCACGACATCCGCGACGACTGGAACACCTCGGAGGCGTGGCGCGGCGCCATGGACGGCCGCCCGTGGTGGCGCAGGCGGATCACCAGCGGGCTGGGGGCCTACTGGGTCTACCAGCACCTGGGCAACCTGTCCGCGGAAGCCCGGTCCAAGGACCCGCTCTGGGCCCGCGTCCGCGACGCGCGCGGGGACGCCGCCGACGCGGTCGACGGGTTCGCCCTGCTGGCGCACGACGAACCGTCCTCCTACCGGTGGAGCCACCGCTACGACGTGGGTTCCGTACGGGTGCTGATGGCGGACACCCGCTGCTCCCGCGCGCTCGGGGAGGACGCCGTCCACGAGGGGTCGCGGTCGATCCTCGGCGCGGAGGGGCACGAGTGGCTGGACGAGAACCTGGCCGGGGGCCCCGACCACGTGGTGGTCGCCTCGACCGTCCCGGTCATGCTGCCCTCCGCGGTGCACCACCTGGAGGCATGGAACGAGGCGGTGTGCGCCGGCGCCTGGGGCGAGTGGCCGCGCCCCCTCGGCGAGCGGCTGCGGCAGGCGATGGACCTGGAGCACTGGGGAGCCTTCCAGTACTCGATGCGCCGCCTGGGCGACGCCGTCGGCGCGGCGGCCCGGGGCGAGCGGGGTCCCGCCCCCGCGACCGTGCTGTTCCTGAGCGGCGACGTGCACTTCTCCTACGCGGCCCCCGTCCGCCACCGGCATGTCGCCGAGGGCGGGACCAGGGTCACCCAGCTCGTGTCCTCGCCCCTGTGCAACCAGCTCTCCGCCGGGACCCGCCGGGTCGTGCGCCTGACGGCGAGCCGCGCCGTCCACGTGGTCGGCAGGGTGCTGACGCGGCTGGCCCGGGTCCCGGGGATCGACCTGTCCTGGAAGCTGGACGGCAAGACCTACGCGGGCAACACCATCGGCGAGGTGGTCTTCGAGGGCCGTGACGCCGAGGCCCTCTGGTACCACGCCTCCGAGGGGGGCATCGACGCGCTGCCCGGCGTGCACCGGCGTATGAGGGTCTGAGGCCGCCCCTTCCCGGGCGGGGCCGCCCGACCCGTCGTCCCGCACGGCGCCGGGGACCACCGGCGCCGGGGGCGCGGGCGCGGAGTCCGTGCCCGCGCCCCCGGCGGGTGTCAGGGCTTGTTCGAGTGCGGGCGGCGGGTGGAGGGTGCGGCGCGGCGGGAGCGGCGGACCGCGATCCCGAGGGCCCCGCCGCCCTGTTCGAAGAACTGCCGGGCGGCCCGGTGCACGCTGGAGCGCGGTCCCGCGGGGGCGTCGGGGTCGGGGTCGCCGTCGGCCGCGGCGCCGCTGCCCGGCCCCGGCTCGGAGCCCTCCTCACCCGTTCCGGCACCGCCCAGGTGCGGGAGCTGACGCGTCGGCTCCACCTCCTGCCCGGAGGGGAGGTGGGGAAGGACGTCGGTCGGCTTCTCCCGCCCGGTGCGCTCCGCCTCCAGGTGGGGGAGGACGTCCGTGGGCTCCTCGCTCCCGTGCGAGGGGGAGCCCAGGTGCGGGAGGACGTCGGTGCGCTCGTCGGACGGGGTGTCCAGCGGACGGATCGGCCGGGTGCGCTCGTCGGCGGAGGCGGCGGCGGGCGCGGCGCCGTCGGGCGCCCCGGAGCTCTCCTCGCGCACGGCCTTCTTCCAGGCCCTCTCCTCCAGCTTCTGGCGCATCGACTCCCGGGAGCGCTCGACCCGCGCCGCCTTCCAGGAGTTGACCAGCGGGGTGACGATCGGCCAGGTCACCTTGGCCGGGCGCGACAGGGCGTGCCACAGGTAGGCGGTGGTGCCCCACGCCTCCATGGCCCTGCGTGCCCTGGTGATCGTGAAGAAGGTCGGCATGGCCAGCAGGAGCTGGGGCCAGGCCAGCAGGAGCGAGGCCAGCAGCGGGTACATGCCCCCGCCCACGACGGACGCGGCGGCGCCGATCGCGACGGGCACCAGCGCCAGGGCGATCCGCAGACCGGTGAACTGGCGGAAGCGGTGCAGCGAGCGGCGCGCGGAGACCTGTGGAACCAGCCCCTCGGGCAGGGGCGTGGGCTGGACGATGAGCGCCAGCAGCAGTGTGCCCACGCCGACGCTCGCGGCCAGCAGTATCGTCCACCCCGCGGCGGAGAGCGCACCGCCGACCACGAGGTACACCACGCCCAGGACCGGCAGTGGCGCGGGGAGCCAGAACAGCACCCGCCTGCGCAGCTCGCCCTCCTGCGTGGGCTGGAGAACGAAATCGATCACCGAACGGAAGAACCGGGACCTTTTCCTCGGTCGCTCGACCACAGCGTTGACCCCCCAAGAACGTCGCGACGGAGCGGTGCGGGGACCATCGCCCGAGGGTGTCCTTAACCTCATGGGTCCCGCCAGCAGCCTGCCCATCACAAAGCTATCCCTTTTCATGTAGTCCCCGGGCGCACACGGGCAGTCACAGACATACCCGACCCAGGTGAAACTTCCATAAGTCGGTAGATATGACAGGCAACGATCAGATTACGTCCCCCAGGCCTTCCGGTCACCTCCGTGGCTGGTTCCGGACAACCTCCCCGGTGTGGTGTCGGCCACTCCGCGCCGCGCCTCACCCCTCGTGCGTCTGCGCCAGCCGCCCCAGGGCGACCGCCACCCGCAGGACGAACGACCCGCGGCCGTCGGAGGGGGTGCGGCCGGTGAGCTCGGCGATCCTGCTGAGCCGGTAGCGGACGGTGTTGGGGTGGACGAAGAGCATCCGCGCGGTGGCCTCCAGCGAGGAGGCGTGCTCCAGGTAGACCGACAGGGTGTCCAGCAGCGGCGAACCGGCCCCCAGGAGGGGGACGTAGACCTCCTCCACCAGCTGGCCGCGGGCCTCGGTGTCCCCCTGGAGGGCCCGCTCGGGCAGGAGGTCGTCGGCGAGCACGGGGCGCGGCGCGTCCGGCCAGGCCACTGCGGCGCGCAGTCCGCTGACCGCCGCGCGCGCCGACGCCCCCGCCGCGCGCAGGTCCGCGACGGCGGGTCCGACCACCACGGGGCCGGGTCCGAAGAGCCCGGCCAGGGGTTCGGCCGCGGCCGCCGGGAGGTCCTCCTCCGGGTAGCGGTCGCCCACGCCGACCACCACCACGACGCGCCTCCCCTGGGCGCCCGCCAGCACGTCGTGCCCGAAGCGGCGCGCGGCCGCGCGCAGGTCGTCCAGGATCTTGCCGGGGTCCTCCCCGCCGGTCTCCCCGGCCACCGCGATCACGGGGGTGTGCGACCAGCTCAGCGCCGACCCCCAGGTCTGGAGGCCGTCCTCGTGGTCGCCGTGCAGGAGCGCGTCGACGATCAGGGCCTCCAGGCGGGCGTCCCACGCCCCGCGTGCCTCGGCGGCGCGCGCGTACACCTTCGCGGAGCTGAAGGCCACCTCCCTGGTGTACCGGAGCACCGCCTCGCGCAGCTGCTGGGCGCCGCCGGGGGCGGCCAGCTCGTCGACCTGTCCCTCGACCACGTCGATGACCACGCGGATCATGTCGACGGTCTGCTGGAGGGAGACCGAGCGGGTGAGCTCGCGCGGAGCGGTGCCGAAGACCTCGACGGTGATGGCGGGACGCCCCCGGACGGGGTTGCGGAACCAGTCCACGAAGGCGGCCACGCCGGACTGGGCGACGAGCCCGATCCAGGATCGGTCCTGGGCGGACATGCGGCGGAACCAGCCGAGCCGCTGCTCCATGCGGGAGACGGCGGCCGTTCCGAGGGCTCCCATGGAGCGCTCCAGTCGGCGCACGGTCTCGGCGCGCACGCGCTCCTGTTCCTCCGCGAGCGGATCGGTGTCGCCGTCGACGCCGGCGGCGTCCGCCGGACCGGTGCTGCCCTCGTCGTCCCGGGGCGGGTGGGGTTCGGTGTTCACACCTCTAGGTTCGCACCCCCGGGGGACCCGACCGGAGGGCCGCCCCGCGCCGGGGCGCTTCCGCCCCCTCCGCGCACCCGCTCCGTGGTCGGTGCGGAACAGCGCGTACCGTCGGGGGTGATCCCCCACACTGGTTTCGGCCGGGCGGGTCCATGTCAGGCCTCCTTTTGTGGAGTACCTACAAACGCCCCGGCCGAAGTTCGTGTTCCTCCCCATCCGACTGGTGATCTCCTACAGGGCAAGGTTGATGTCGTGCTCGTAATCGTTGCTCCCGGCCAAGGCGCCCAGGTTCCCGGTTTCCTCTCCCCGTGGCTCGAACTCCCCGGCGTCGCCGAGCAGTTCGCCGCGTGGTCCGAGGTGTCCGGACTCGACCTGGCCCGCTACGGCACCACAGCGGACGCGGAGGAGATCCGCGACACCGCCGTCGCCCAGCCCCTGCTGGTCGGCGCCGGCCTCGTCGCGGCCTCCGCCATGCTCTCCCCGCTCTCCGCCCCCTCGCCCGCGCTACCCGCGGAGGCCTCCCTCGTGGACGCCGTCGCGGGCCACAGCGTCGGTGAGTTCACCGCCGCCGCGATCGCCGGCGTGCTGTCCCCCAAGGACGCCATGGCGCTGGTCGCCGAACGCGGCCGGGGCATGGCCGACGCCGCCGCCCGCACCGGGACGGGGATGACCGCCGTGCTCGGCGGGGACCGCGACGAGGTCCTCGCGGCCCTGGCCGCCGCGGGCCTGACCCCGGCCAACGACAACGGCTCCGGCCAGATCGTGGCCGCCGGGACCACGGAGCAGCTCGCGGCCCTCGCCGGGAACCCGCCCGCGCGGGCCCGGCTCCGGCCCCTGGCCGTCGCGGGCGCCTTCCACACCGAGCACATGGCCCCGGCGGTGGAGCGGGTCCGCGCGGCGGCCGCCGCCCTGTCGCCGTCCGACCCCACGGTCCGCCTCCTGTCCAACGCCGACGGCGCCGTCGTGGACAGCGGCGCGGAGTACCTCGAACGCCTCGTCTCGCAGATCTCCTCGCCGGTGCGCTGGGACTCCTGCACCCGGACCCTGGCCGACCTCGGGGTGACCGCCCTGATCGAGCTCACCCCCGCGGGCACGCTGACCGGTCTGGCCAAGCGCGCGCTGCGCGGTGTGGAGCTCCTCGCGGTGAAGACCCCCGACGACCTCGACCGCGCCGGTGCCCTCATCAAGGAGCACGCGGGGGTTCTCTCCCCCTCGGGCACCGACCAGGAAGGCTAACCATGTTCAGCTCCCCGAACTCCCCCGGAGGCGCGTCCGTCGTCGCCCTCGGCGAGTACCAGCCGTCCCAGGTCCTCACCAACGCCGACCTCGAGTCCCGCGTCGACACGACCGACGAGTGGATCCAGAGCCGCGTGGGCATCAGGGAGCGGCGCATCGCCGGTCCCGAGGACACCGTGGCGAGCATGGCCGTGGCGGCCGGCGGCAAGGCCCTCGCCGCCAGCGGGCTCTCCCCCGAGGACATCGACCTCGTCATCGTGGCGACCTGCACCGTGCAGGACCAGATCCCCAACACCGCGGCCACCGTCGCCGCGAAGCTGGGCATCACCGCCCCGGGCGCCTTCGACCTCAACGCGGCCTGCGCGGGCTTCTGCTACGCGCTGGGCGTCGCCGCGGACATGGTCCGCGGGGGCAGCTCCCGCAACGTCCTGGTGATCGGCTCCGAGAAGCTCAGCGACTGGGTCGACTGGGAGGACCGCTCCACCTGTGTGATCTTCGCCGACGGCGCGGGCGCGGCGATCGTCTCGGCGTCCGAGGAGCAGGGCGTGGGCCCCGTGGTCTGGGGCTCCTCCGGCGAGCGCGCCGACAAGATCCACCTGCGCGACGGCAAGTACCTCTACCAGGAGGGCCAGGCGGTCTTCCGCTGGACGACCACCGAGCTCTACCAGGTCGCCCTGGAGGCCCTGGAACGGGCCGGTGTGGAGCCCTCGGAGCTGACCGCGTTCGTCCCGCACCAGGCCAATCTGCGGATCGTGGAGTCCATCGCCAAGAAGCTGGGCGCTCCCCAGGCACTCGTGGCGCGCGATATCGTCACCGCTGGCAACACCTCCTCCGCGTCCATCCCTCTCGCGCTCTCGCGCATGATCGGGCGCGGGGAGCTGCCGTCGGGGAGCATCGTCCTCACCCTGGGCTTCGGCGCGGGGCTGGTGTACGCCGCACAGGTGATCCGCATCCCCTGAACACCGCCCGAGCCCGCGGCACCACCGCGCGATCCGGGTTCGCAGAACCCCGGCACGCGCGGTGTCCATGAACCGACACCGATACACCAACCAAGGAGATAAAGACATGGCGGCTCACAGCGAGCAGGAGATCCTGACCGGCCTCGGCGAGATCGTCGAGGAGATCGTCGGCACCGAGCCCGCCGAGGTCACCCCGGAGAAGAGCTTCGTGGACGACCTCGACATCGACTCGCTGTCCATGGTGGAGATCGCCATCGCCGCCCAGGACAAGTTCGGCGTGGAGATCCCGGACGACCAGCTCAAGGACCTCAAGACGGTCCAGGACGTCATCAACTTCATCCAGAAGTAGCGTGCTCGGGGCGCCGGGTCCCACCCCTGACCCCGGCGCCCCCACAGGCCACCACCCGTGGTCTCCCCAGGTACATCCGCCAACGCCTCCCGGCCCCGCGGCCGGGAAAGTCCCACGAGAAGGGCGAACGGATCATGTCAAAGACCGATGTCGTCGTCACCGGCCTCGGCGCCACCACCCCCCTCGGGGGTGACGTCGCGACCACATGGTCCGCGCTCCTCGACGGCCGCTCCGGAATCTCCACCCTTCCTGAGGAGTGGCACGAGAAGCTCCCGGTGCACTTCGCCGGGCAGATCGCGCAGGAACCCTCCGAGAAGCTGCCCAGGCCGCGCATGCGGCGCCTGGACCGCACCCAGCAGTTCGCGCTGATCGCCGCGAAGGAGGCCTGGGAGGACGCCGGGTCGCCCGAGGTCGACCCGATCCGCCTCGGCGTCGTCGTCTCCAGCGGCATCGGCGGCATCCTCACCATCCTCGAGCAGTACGACATCTTCCGTGAGAAGGGCTGGAAGCGGGTCTCCCCGTTCACCGTGCCCATGCTCATGCCCAACAGCCCCGCCGCCGCGATCAGCCTGGAGTACACCGCGCGGGCCGGGTCCCACGTGCCGGTGAGCGCCTGCGCCTCCAGCGCCGAGGCCATCGCCAACGGTGTGGACATGATCCGCTCCGGCCGCGCCGACATCGTCATCGCCGGCGGCACCGAGGCCGCGATCCACCCGCTGAACATCGCCTCGTTCGCGTCCATGCGGGCCCTGTCCACGCGCAACGACGACCCCCAGACGGCCTCCCGCCCCTGGGACAAGAACCGTGACGGCTTCGTCATGGGCGAGGGCGCGGGCATCCTGGTGCTGGAGTCCGCCGAGCACGCCGCCCGCCGGGGCGCCCGCGTCTACGCGCACGCCTCCGGCGTCGGCTACACCAACGACGCCTACGACATCGTCCAGCCCGACCCCGAGGGCGCCGGCCAGGCCCGCGCCATCACCCAGGCCCTGGACGACGCCGGCCTCGTGCCCGACGACGTCGTGCACGTCAACGCCCACGCCACGTCCACGCCCGCCGGAGACGTCGGCGAGACCCGCGCGATCCGCTCGGCCCTGGGCGACTCCGCCGCCGACCGGGTCTCGGTGACCTCCACCAAGTCCATGACCGGCCACCTGCTGGGCGGCGCGGGCGCGGTGGAGTCGATCGCGACCATCCTGGCGCTGCACGACGGCCGTATCCCGCCGACCATCAACATCGAGGAGCTCGACCCGGACGTGGTCGTGGACATCGTCCGCGACAAGCCCCGGGACATGCCCGGCGGCGACGTCGCGGCCGTCAACGAGTCCTTCGGGTTCGGCGGCCACAACATCGCCCTGGTGTTCCGCCGCGCCTGACCCCCGCGCCCGACCCGGGCGGGGGGGGGGGGCCCCCCCGCCCCCCCCGGCCGGGCGGGGGGGGGCGGCCCACCCCCCACCCCGCCCGGGCACCCCCCCCGCCAGGGGGGGGGTGAGGGGCACAGCGGGG
>NZ_JBEXSY010000067.1:0-37221 GCF_040613895.1 Nocardiopsis sp. NPDC006198
CGCCACCGACAAGGCCTTCTTCGCCTGGTCCTGACCGATCACATACGAGTCCAGGAACTCGTAGATCTCCCGCGGCTTCGGCAACGAGTCCCACGACAGCTCGGTGGCGTCGGCGAGTTCCTCTTCGATGATCTCGTTGCACAGATCGATGCACTCATCGCAGATGTACACGCCGGGGCCGGCGATGAGCTTCTTCACCTGCTTCTGGCTCTTACCGCAGAATGAGCACTTCAGCAGGTCCCCGCCGTCGCCGATGCGTGCCACCCAGCCACTCCTCAAAACTAAGGCCGCCCCGCCGGTGCCGCTCTGACGCGAAACCGCACGGAAGTCGAATCTCCCGTACCCGTCCACGAAGGTCACGGACGGGGCGATCTGTGTGTCGCTCTCCGCCAGACTAAGCGAAAAACCGGACCGGCTTCACCACCGGGCTCCCCCAGGCGGGTCAAGGGCCGGTCCGGCCCACGCTTCACCACTGCCGAGAATCCCCGGCGGAACACCCCGTTCCCAGGGGGCCGCGGAAGGACTTTCGGCTCCGTCACACCCCTACTTGAGGGAGGCCTTGCGGTACGGCAGCACGAAGTCGATGATGCCGTACTCCTTGGCCTCCTCCGCCGTGAGGATCTTGTCCCGCTCGATGTCCTTGGAGACCTGCTCCGGCGTACGACCGGTGTGACGGGCCAGGGTGGTCTCCAGCTGCGTACGGATACGGGTGATCTCGTTCGCCTGGATCTCGATGTCGCTGGCCTGGCCGTGCATGCCCTCGGTCGCGGGCTGGTGGATCAGGATCCGGGCGTTGGGGAGCGCGCCGCGCTTCCCGGCCGTGCCTCCCGCGAGCAGGATCGCGGCTGCCGACGCGGCCTGGCCGATGCACACCGTCTGGATGTCGGGGCGCACGAACTGCATCGTGTCGTAGATCGCCATGAGGGACGTGAAAGACCCTCCGGGCGAGTTGATGTACATCTGGATGTCCCGCTCGGAGTCGAGCTGCTCAAGGGTGATGAGCTGGGCCATCAGGTCGTTGGCCGACGTGTCGTCGATCTGCACGCCGACGAAGATGATCCGCTCCTCGAAGAGCTTGTTGTACGGATTCATCTCCTTGACGCCGTACGACGTCCGCTCCACGTAGGACGGCAGGACGTAGCGGCTCTGGGGAGCCATCGAGGCCGCGCCGCCGATGAGACTGGGGTTGTACTCGGTCATTTCACGCCTTCCACGCACTGCGCCGTTCCTGGGACCAGGTCCGACGGGTCAACTCTGGGTACGGTCACCTGGTCACGTCGAGGGTGCCCTCGAGCACCTCGTCGATGAAGCCGTACTCCTTGGCCGCCTGAGCGGTGAACCAGCGGTCGCGGTCGGCGTCCTTCTCGATCTGCTCGACCGTCTGCCCCGTGTGCTCGGAGATCTTCTCGATGAACATCTTCTTCACGTACAGCAGCTGGTCTGCCAGGATCCGGATGTCGGAGGCGGTGCCCCCGATGCCACCGGACGGCTGGTGCATCATGACGCGGGTGTGCGGCAGCGCGTAGCGCTTGCCGGGGGCGCCGGCGCACAGGAGCATCTGGCCCATGGACGCGGCCATGCCGATGCCGACGGTACGGACATCGTTGGGGATGTACTGCATGACGTCGTAGATCGCCATGCCCGCGGTCACGGACCCACCCGGCGAGTTGATGTACAGGGTGATGTCCCGCTGGCGGTCCTCGGCGGACAGCAGCAGGAGCTCACCAACCAGGCGGTTGGCGATCTCGTCGTCGACCTGCTGGCCGAGGAAAACGATTCGCTGGCGCAACAGGCGCTGAGGCGTCTGCTCAATAAAAGGGGAAATCTGCGACTCGGACGTACGAGCGTCGAATCGCGGGGACTCATCAAAGGTCGGCGGCACTCTCGTCACCTGCTCCGGAATCGAAACGGTTGCGATACAGCGACACTAACGCCGACGGAAGCCGGGCTCGTCCGGATACCGTCCCTGTTCGCTTTGAGCGCAGGGTGGCGCAGGGCCCGTACAGCACTTTCCTCCACCAGCGAACACATCGGGCCCCGACCGGCCCGAGGGGTCGGTCGGGGCCCGTGCACGCCGGGCGCGAAGCCTACTTGGCTTCCTCGGACTTGTCGTCGCCGGCCTCGTCGGCCGCGGCCGCGGGGGCCCCGGTCTCCTCGGCGTCGTCCTCGATGACCTCGAGGGACTCCTCGGCGGCGACCGCGGCGGCCTTGGCCGCGGTCTCCTCGGCGTTCTCCTGCTCGATGACGTTGCCGTCCTCGTCGGTGACCCGGGCGCCGGCCAGGACCAGGTCCATGGCCTTGCCGCGGACGACCTCGGTGAAGGCGACGCGGATCTGGTTGGACTCGACCAGGTGCTGGGCCAGCTGGTCCGGGCTCACGCCCATGCGCTGGGCCTGCTCGAACACGTACTGGCTGAGCTCGCCCTGGTCGGCGCTCAGGTCCTCCTGGATCGCCAGCTGGTCGAGGATGAACCCGGCCTTGACGGCCGAGCGGGCGCCCGTGGTGAGCTCTTCGTCGAACTCCTCCTCGGTCTTCTCCTGCGACTCCAGGTAGGCCTCCTTGGTGAGACCGCCCTGGGCGAGCTGCTGCTCCAGGCTCTGGCGGCGGCGGGTGATCTCCTCGTCGACGACCGCGTCGGGCAGCGGCACGTCGACGGACTCGATCAGCTGCTCCAGGGCCTTGTCACGGGCCGCGGAGAGCTGCTGGAGGCGGCGGACCTCCGACATGCGCTTGCGCACGTCGTCGCGCAGCTCCTCGATCGTGTCGAACTCGGAGGCCAGCTGGGCGAACTCGTCGTCCAGCTCGGGCAGCTCCTTGACCTTCACACTGTGCACGGTGACGGTGACGTCCGCCTCCTTGCCCTCGTGCTCACCACCGACGAGGGTGGTCTTGAAGGTGGCCTCGCCGCCGGCCTCCATGCCCACGAGGGTCTCGTCGAGGCCCTCCAGCATGGCGTTGGTGCCGACCTCGTAGGAGTAGCCGCTGACCGCCACGTCGTCGAGCTTCTCGCCGTCGATCGCGGCGGAGAGGTCGATGGACAGGTGGTCACCGGTCTCGACGGGGCGGTCGGCCCCCACGAGGGTGGAGAAGCGCTCGCGCAGCGTGCCGATCTGCTCGTCGACCTGCTCGTCGGTGACCTCGGCGCTGTCGACGGTCACCTCGATGCCCTTGTAGTTCTCGACCTCGAACTTGGGGCGGACGTCGACCTCGGCGGTGAACGCGAGCTCCTCGTTGTCCTCCAGCTTGGTGACCTCCACGTCGGGCTGGCCGAGCGCGAAGAGCTCCTCCTTCTGGATGGCTTCGTTGTAGAGCTCCGGGACGGCGTGGTTGACCGCTTCGCTGATCACCGCGCCGCGGCCGACGTAGCGGTCGATCAGCCGCGCCGGCGCCTTGCCCGGGCGGAAGCCCTTGATCCGGACCTGCTTGGCGAGCGACTTGTACGTCACGTCGAAAGCGTGATCGAGCTCCTCGAAGGGCACCTCGATGGTCAGCTTGACCCGGGTGGGGCTCAGCTCCTCGACATCGGTCTTCACGGGGCGGTACTCCTAGGTTTGCCGGCTGGTGTCCGCGTCGGCCCGCAGGCGCACCACACACAACGGCGAAATGCACGAGCGCACCCCGGGGCCATGACGACCACGTTCACACGGGGTGCCCTGCGACGGGCTGGGACTTACAGTTTCCTGCTGATCGCACCAAGTCTAGGGCAGATACACAGGGGGCCACGGCGTACGGCCGGAGGCCGATGCCACGGATGGTTTCGTCGGGGTGGCGGGATTCGAACCCGCGGCCTCATGCTCCCAAAGCATGCGCGCTAACCAAGCTGCGCTACACCCCGTACACCGCACCAAGGATCGCACTCCCGGGATGGGGGTGCGACCACGGCTCGGGAGACTGTACTCTTGTCTCCGTCGGCTCCACGAGTCTAGAGGAAACTCGAAGGCTCCGGCGCCACGCGGGCGTAGTTCAATGGTAGAACCCCAGCCTTCCAAGCTGGTCATGCGAGTTCGATTCTCGTCGCCCGCTCCACCGCTCCACCGCTCCACCCCGGGCCCCGGCCCCTCCTGCCGGGCCCTCGCACCGGGGCGCCCCGTCTCCACGGCACGGCACACCCCCGCGCGAGCGCCCCGGCCGTCCCACGGACCCGGCGGACCGGGGAGCCCGGCCCTGCTCCCCGGAGGCGGAATACCCGCCCCGAACGGGTACGTTGACCTTTCGGGCGAACCCGTCGGCTCGGATCGGACACGGGGGCCCTCGCTTCGTTGGGACGGGTGGCTGAATGACGGACACGGACGCGACGCACGGCGCCGACACTCCCCTCGGCGCCCACTGGTTCGAGCGGCCCGAGCTCCTGGAGCGGCCCGCCGTCGTCACCGGAGCCTTCGACGTCCTGCACGTCGGACACGTCCGCTTCCTCCGGTCCATCGCCGAACGCGGCCTGCCCCTCGTCGTCGGCATCGAGTCCGACCGCAGGGTGGGCGCCTGGAAGGGACCCGGGCGCCCCGTGAACCCCGCCGAGGAGCGAGCCGAGACGGTGGCCGCGCTCGCCTGCGTCAGCGGCGCCTTCGTCATCGAGGGCCCGCCCGGGGTCGCCGACTGGTCCGCCTACGCCGAACTCCTGCGCCCGCTCGACCCCGCCGCCCTGGCGTACACCGCCGGGGACCGGTACACGCAGGCCAAGATCCGCGGAGCCGACGCCCTCGGCGCCCAGGCGTGGGAGCTGCCGTTCACCCCCGGCCGCTCCACCACGGCCGCGCTGGGCCGGCTCGCCCACTCCCTCTGACCCCCGAGCCGTCGGAGCCCCCCGGCACGGCGGCTTCGGGCGGCCCCGCACCGGCCGCCGGCCGGGCGGCGCGCTCTCCCCGGGAAGCCGTGCACGGGCGCGGGCGTTGACGCATGCGTGGCGAAGCAGCGAGAAGAACGGGGCCGCCCATGTCCATGATGTCGGGAAGACCTTCCTACAGGTCCCTGGTCAACGACGGGAGCGCGAAGGGCAAGCAACTGCCCCCCGGCCTCACCCGCCGGATCGTCTCCTACGCCCGCCCCCACTGGCGGGCGATCCTGTGGTTCCTCCTGGTGACATCGGTCGGCTCCGCCATCGTGGTCGCCAACCCCCTCCTGCTCAGGGCCATCATCGACGAGGGCATCCTCCCGGGGGACACCTCCCTCGTGGTGTGGCTGGCGGTCGCCGCGGCGGGGCTGGCCGTCCTGGAGGGCGGGCTGACGCTGCTCGGCCGGTGGCTGTCCGCGCGGATCGGCGAGGGCGTCATCTACCTGCTGCGCACCCAGGTCTTCACCCACGTGCAGCGGATGCCGCTGTCGTTCTTCACGCGCACCCAGACGGGTTCGCTGATCAGCAGGCTCAACACGGACGTGGTGGGCGCGCAGCGCGCGATCACCTCCGTGCTCCAGTCGGTGCTGTCCAACCTGATCAGCGTGGTGGCGGTGCTCGTCACGATGCTCGCCCTGTCGTGGCAGGTGACACTGCTCGCCCTCGTCCTGGTCCCGCTGTTCGTGGTCCCCGCGAAGCTCATCGGGCGCAGGCTCGCCCACATCTCCCGCGACGCGATGGACAACAACGCGGACATGAGCTCCCTCATGACCGAGCGGTTCAACGTCGGCGGCGCGATGCTGGTCAAGCTGTACGGCCGCCCGGACGAGGAGTCGGCCGGGTTCGCGGACCGGGCCGGCCGGGTCCGCGACCTGGGCGTCCGCCAGGCCGTCCTCGGCTCCCTTCTCTTCAGCATGCTGGGCCTGATCACGGCCCTGGCGATGGCGATGGTGTACGGGGTCGGCGGGGTGCTGGCGATCGGCGGGGCGTTCGAGGTGGGCACCCTGGTCGCGCTCACCACCCTGCTCACCCGGCTCTACGGGCCGGTGACGACGCTGTCCAACGTGCACGTGGAGATCATGACCGCGCTGGTCTCCTTCGACCGGGTCTTCGAGGTGCTGGACCTGGAACCGGGCCTCAAGGAGGACCCGGACGCGCGGGACCTCCCCCCGGGGCCCCTGGGCGTCGAGTTCGACCAGGTGTCCTTCCGCTACCCGGGGGCCCGCGAGTCCTCGGTCGCGTCGCTGGAGCTGGCCCCGCACGCCGAGGTCGACGACGACACCCAGGTGCTGAGCGGGGTGTCGTTCCGGGCCGCGCCGGGCACGATGGTGGCCCTCGTGGGGCCGTCCGGCGCCGGCAAGACGACGCTGACCCACCTGGTCTCCCGCCTGTACGACCCCACCGAGGGCGCGGTGCGCGTCGGCGGGCTGGACCTGCGCGGGGTGACCGGGGACTCGCTGCGCGAGGCGGTGGGCGTGGTCACACAGGACGCCCAGCTGTTCCACGACACGGTGGGCGCGAACCTCCGCTACGCGCGCCCCGGGGCGACCGACGCCGAACTGGAGGAGGCCCTGCGCATGGCCCGCCTCGGGACGCTCCTGGACCAGCTGCCGAACGGCCTGGACACGATGGTCGGCGACCGGGGTTACCGGCTCTCCGGCGGTGAGAAGCAGAGGCTGGCGATCGCCCGCCTGTTGTTGAAGGCTCCGTCGGTGGTGGTGCTGGACGAGGCCACCGCGCACCTGGACTCGGAGTCCGAGGCCGCCGTGCAGGAGGCCCTGGCGGTCGCGCTGGAGGGGCGGACGTCCCTGGTGATCGCGCACCGGCTGGCCACCGTCCGCGAGGCCGACCAGATCCTGGTGCTGGAGGACGGGCGCATCCTGGAGCGCGGCACGCACGACGAGCTGCTGGGGCGCGAGGGGCTCTACACGGCCCTCTACCGGACCCAGTTCGCGCCCCAGTCGAGGGCCTGAGGCCGGGGGCGGGGCCGCGTTCCCGGATCCCCTGCGGGTCCCGTCAGGAGCGCGGGCCCGCGACGGCCCGCGGGACACGCCCTAACCGCGTGCGGCCCTCTCGGCCTCCTTGCGGGCCTTCTTCGCCTTCTTCTCGGCCTTCTCGGCCTTGCCTGCCTTCTTCTTCGCCTTCTTGGCCTTCTTCTTCGCCTTGTCGGACTTCTCGGACCCCGTCCGGCCCTCGTCCGACCCCTTCTCCGGCCGGGACGCCCCCTCGGGCCCCTTCCCCCCGGAACCCTTCCCGGCCTTCCTGCGCTCCTTCTTTGCGGCCTTGGAGTGCTTGGGCTTCTTGCCCTTCTTCGGCTTCTTGGCGTCCTTGGAGGTGACGTGGTCGGCCAGGACCGCGGGCAGGGGCGCGAGGCCGGGACCGCCGTCGAAGATCCAGTCGTCGATGGCCTCGAGCAGCTCGTCCTCGGTGACCCGCCCCAGCCAGACGGGCCGGCCCCCGGCTGCGCGCCCCTCCCGGGACGGCTGCACGACCACCACGTCGGCCTCGAAGCAGATGCCCAGGCACTTGCTGGTGCGGACGGGGACGGTACGGCCGGCGTGGTCCTCGATGGCGCCGAGGCGGGCGAGCTGGGCCCTGTGGTCCACGCCGGGGACCTTCTTCCGGGTCCCGCAGCAGCACCCCCGGCAGACCGTCAACTGACAGGGCCGCCCCTCCGCAGCGCTCACACCCACCCCTCTCACCGGTTTCGTGAGGTTCGCCTTACCTCACCAGCGTAATCGTCTCCCCCGGCCTCCTGACCAGGGGGTACCTCCTCGGTCCCGGGGCCCTCGACCACGACGGGCCGCCAGGTCTCCGGCAGCCCCGCCCCGTCGTCCCGGCCGTTCCAGCCCGGGGCCCACACGATCGGCAGGCCCGCCGCGAACAGGGGTCGCCTGTGGTCCATGAGCTGCACCCGCACCTGCGGTTCGGTGCACGCCCCCGAGTTGCCGCACCTGGCCACCACCTGTCCCGCCCGCACCCTGTCCCCGCGGGCGACCGTCAGGGAGCCCCGCGCCAGGTGGCCGAGGAGCAGGTGGTCGCCGCCCCCGACGTCGATCACGAGGTGGTTGCCGAGTATCCCCGAGGGGCCGCGCAGCTCCCGCAGGGCGTTCTCCACCACCGCTCCGAAGAGCCACGGCCAGGAGTTGCGGCTGCGGTGGTCGCGCCGCCCGTCGTGCGCGGTGACCACCGTGCCGTCGGCGGGGGCGTACACGGCCCTGCCGAACGCCGGGAAGTCCTCCGGCGGGCGGCTGAGCGGACGCCAGGCGATGTCGGGCCGGGCCCCTCCCCCCGGCTCGGCGACCAGGCCGAGCGCATAGGTCTGCCCGTAGGCGTGGCTGCCCTGGCTCGGGGTCCCGTCAACGGGGCTCGTGAGCGCCATCCACCTGCCGCGCACCGGCGGCAGCACCGCCCTGGGCTCGCGCCGCACCGTGCCGAGCCGCAGGTACACGGCCAGGGCCGCGACGAGCAGCCCCGTGCCCGCCCACCACGGCACGCCGGCGTAGGCCGCGAGCAGGAGGAGGGTGGCGGCCCACATCAGCGGCATGCGGACCCTGGCGGCCAGGACCGGCAGGCGCCCGCCTCCCCGTCCCGCCCCGGATCCGACCGGGCGCCGGGGGCCGCCGGAAGCCCTCGGGCCCCCTCCGCGCACCGGTGTGTTCGAGGCGTCCGAAACCACGGTGGGCACACGGCTACCGGCGGGGTCCTGCTCGGTCTCCCGGTCCGTCGCGCCGGGTTCGGCGGAGAGGGCCGCCGGGGGCCGCGGCACGGTCGGCGCCCCCTGCGGGGCGGCCGGCCCGTCCGGGCCGGGGAAGGGGAACGGGGCGGGTGAGGGCATCCTCCATTGTGGACGCACCCCGCCCGCCCCGCTCACGCACGGCGGCCGGCGCTACTTCCTGTCCTCCCGTGCACGCTTGCGCAGGTACTCCGTCGCGGCTCCGGCCCCCTTGTCGATCCTGTCGTCGTGGGCACCTCCCGTAGCCCTCTTCGCGGCGTCGGCTGCCTTGCCGACCAGCCCCTGGGCCTTCTCGGCGTTGTCGTCGACGGCCTTCTTCAGCCGCTTGAACGCATCTCCGGTACCGGACATGGAATCCCCCCTAGATCCGTCCTGCTCCTGACGCGATACCCGGTTCACACCCTCTTCATGCGGATTGTGCGACCGGGCGGTCGGTCCCGGCGGATCAGATGCCCAGGACGAGACGGGCGATGGAGAAGTAGATGATCAGGCCGGTGGCGTCCACGAGGGTCGCCACCATCGGTGAGGACACCACGGCGGGGTCCACGCCGACCTTGCGCGCGAGCAGCGGCATGGCCGATCCGATGACCGCCGCCCACGTGCACACCGCGACCACCGAGCACGCCACCACCGCGGCGACGGCGAACCCGACGAGCAGGGATCCGATGGCCAGGGCGAGGCCCGCGAGCATGACGCCCAGGAGCAGCCCGACCCGCGCCTCCTTCCAGATGACCCGGGGGAGGTCGCGCACCCGCACCTCGCCCACGGCCAGGGCACGCACGATGGCGGTGGCCGACTGGGCGCCGACGTTCCCGCCGGTGCCGATGAGCATCGGCACGAACATCGCCAGGGCCGTGACCTCCTCCAGAGTGGCCTCGAACGCCTGCATGACGTTGACCGTCAGCGTGGCCGCGACGATGAGCAGCATCAGCCAGACCGACCTCGCGCCCACGAGCCGCAGCACGCTGACGGAGACGTAGTGGTCGCCGACGGGGCTGGCGCCGGACTGCCGGGCCATGTCCTCGGAGTCGGCGGCCTCGATGACCTCCAGGGCGTCGTCGAAGGTCAGCAGGCCCACGAACCGGTCCTCGGAGTCCACCACGGCCAGGGAGACCAGGTTGGCCTCCTGCATCAGGCGTGCGGCGTCCTCCGCGGACTCCGAGGCGCCGACGCGGGGGGCGAACACGTCGACGATGTCCTTGAGCAGCCGGTCGTCTTCGCTGACGACCAGGTCCCCCAGGGTCACCGTGCCGACCAGTCGGCGGCCGTCGCTCACCACCGGCAGGGTGTAGATGGTCTCGGCGTCCGCCCCCCGGGCGCGCACGACCTCCAGGGCGCGGTGCACCGTCAGGTCGCGGTGCAGGATGACGGTCTCCGGGGTCATGAACCGGCCGACGGCGTCCTCGGGATACCCCAGGAGGGCGGCGGTCATCTTGCGCTCGGCGGGACTGAGGCCGGCCAGGGCCCGGGTGGCGATCTTCGCCGGCGCCTCCCCGATGAGGCGGGCCCGGTCGTCCGGGTCCATCTCCTCCAGGATCTCGTGGAAGGCGCTGTCGCGGAGGCCGAGCAGGATGGCCTGCTGCTGGCTGGGGTCGAGTTCCTCGAAGACCTCCAGCTCGCGGTCCTTGTCCAGGAGCCGGAACGGGATGATCGCCTCGCCTCCGGCCATGCGTGAGAGTTCGTCGGCGATCTCGTAGGGCCTGTGCTCGGCCAACCAGAGCCGGATGCCGGTCAGGTCGTTGTTCTCGACCAGATCGGTCAGTTCTTCAGCGCGCTCGCCTTCTGACATGCGAAGCACCCCCTCGCGTCTCCTACGCCCTGCGGGAGGACCCGCGGGCGGCACCAGTCTTCGGATAGCGGTGGGCCTGTGGAGGGGCCCCGCTCCGGTCCCGTCGTCACTGGTGTGGTGGGCCGTGGGAGTTGGCGCCCGGGGGCTGCGGGGGCGGGCACGGCGATCCGGGGACGTGTACGGACTGACCGCCGTACGCGGGGACGGGGAGCATTCCGACCCTACCCTCAGGCCGGCTCGGACGCCGCACCGCACACCCCCGCGGCGCGGCACGCGGGGCCCGGGCGGCTCAGTCGCGCCAGAGGACGACGAGGGCGCAGTCGTCGTTCTTGTCCTTGGACAGGGTGTCGACGAGCTCCCCGGCCCCGGTGGCGAACCCGTGGGGGACGAGTCGCTCGGCCTCGCCGAGGAGCCGGTCGATCCCCGCGTCGAGGTCTTCACCAGGGGTTTCGATGAGGCCGTCGGTGCAGAGCATGATGGCGTCACCGGGGCGGAGCTTGCCCTGGACGGACGTGTAGGTCATCTCGGGGATGACCCCGAGGACCACGCCCTTGGCCTCGGTGGTGCTCCAGAGCCCGCCGCCGCTGTCGTAGTGCAGCGCGGGCGGGTGGCCCGCGGAGGCGATCTGGTACTCGCCCGTGTCGAGGTCCACACTGAGGTGCACGGCGGTCACGAAGCCCTCGCCGCCGCTGTTGCGCATCAGGTAGTCGTTGCAGTGGGAGAGGAAGTCTCCCGTGGGCACCGCGCCGATGAGTCCGCTGAAGGCCCCGGAGAGCATGAGCGCCCGGGTCCCCGCGTCCACGCCCTTGCCGGAGACGTCCACCACGGCCACGTCCAGCCGGTCCTCCCTGCGGATGGAGACGACGAAGTCCCCTCCGAAGGAGGAGCCGCCGGCCTGGCGGAGGACGGCGGTCCGCCCCCACCCCTCGGGGAGCCGGGGCATGCGGCCCTGGTGCCGGATCCGGTCGCGCAGGTCCAGCAGCATCATCTCGCCGCTGAGGCCCTGCACCCCCAGGCGTTCGCGCACGCCCGACAGCAGGTAGGAGAGGACCGCGGTGACGCCGATCGTGACCAGCAGGCCGGGGCCGACCTGGCCGAAGTCGAGCATGTAGGCGACGAAGACCAGGACGGCGGCGACCACGCCGAGCAGGAAGGCCAGGCTCTTGCGCTTGAGGAGGAGACCGCCCGCGAGGACGGTGAGGATCGTGGAACTGGGCGGGAACCACCCGGAGGGGCCCCACACGGCGCCGACGCCGATCCCCACGGCCAGGGTGACGAGGGTGATGAGGACGAGCCTGTAGCGGAACAGCACCTTGCGCCGGAGCACCGCGACGAGCCTCTGCGCGGAGGAGCGCAGGAGCCGGGTGGTCTTGGCGGTCGGTGTGGGCTTCATGGATCCTCATCATCGGCGCACCCGCTTCACCAGCGGGGTCGCCCTCTCGGGCGGCGCGGTCGGACGGCACGGTCGGACGGCCGCGGGGGCCGCGTCGCCACCGGGCACCTGTTCGGCGGGCCGGGGCGGTGTGGGGCACTCCCCGGTCGTGGTGGCTGGAGACGCCGATCGACGGGCACCACCGTGCCGCGGACAACGAGGGCCCGCCACTGTGCACGAACTGTAGCGCGCGGAATGTCGCCCTGGCACGTGCAACCAGCGGTGTTCTCCCCCAAACCGAGGGTTTGGGTTCAGCCGATAACCGAGCGTGCGGAGTCGGGCACTTCCCCGGTCCCGGGGAACGGCTCTGTTCTCCGGGGATGTACACCCTTCTCGGACACTGTGCGGTGACCGGACCCGCCCGCGTCCGGGTGGCGGGGCGCGGCGCGCGTCCCGGGGGCGCGGCCGGACCCCAGGGTCTCACAGCGCTCGGCACCCCACCAGGGCCGTGCGGCCCGCGGGCGGGCGGCCGGGGCCGGTGCGGGCGCGGCCCGGACGGCGGAACGCCCCCGCGCGGGACCGTGGCGGCCGGGCGGGGGCGTGGGACGGGGTTACGGGAGGGGCGGCAGTTCGCCGGTCCGCTCGTAGCCGGTCAGCATCGCGATGCGGCGGGTGTGCCGCTCCTCGTCGCTGTACGGGGTGGCGAGGAAGACCTCCACGAAGCGGGTCGCCTCCTCCGGGGAGTGCATCCGTCCGCCGATGCCGAGCACGTTGGCGTCGTTGTGCTCGCGCGCCAGGCGGGCGGTCTGCTCGCTCCAGGCCAGGGCGGCGCGGACGCCCCTGACCTTGTTGGCGGCGATCTGCTCGCCGTTCCCGGAACCGCCGATGACGACGCCCAGCGAGCCGGGGTCCGCGGCGACGCCCTCGGCGGCGCGCAGGACGAAGGGCGGGTAGTCGTCGACCGCGTCGTAGACGCGGGGTCCCGCGTCGACCACGTCGTGGCCCCGCTCCTTCAGCCAGGAGACGAGGTGTTCTTTGAGCTCGAAGCCCGCATGATCTGATCCAAGGTAAACACGCACGTGTCCAGTCTGGCAGGTCACGGGGGTGACGGGCACGGCGCCCCGCCCCGCGTCCGGGGACGCGGGCGGGGCGCCGTCGTGCACGGGTCCGCTCAGACCGCGCCGGAGGCGGCGGCGGCCACGCTCAGGCCCAGGACGGCGAAGAGCGCCATCGAGATGACGGCGACGGCGTTGTAGACGATCATCGACTTGATGTCCTTGCCGATGGGGCCTGCCTTGGAGACCGCGGGCTTGCTGCTCAACTCACACCTCATTGGGTTCGACCAGGGATGACCAGACGGAATTTTTCCACACCCCACAACGCGGCCGTCACCGGGGCCGATTCCTCGGAAGGGCGGCCGGGGGCCGTGAGACCGCGCACACCGGACGCGGCCCCGGCACCCCGGGGGTCACATCTGGACGGCCTTGACCTCGCAGAACTCCTCCAGGCCCGCCAGCCCCCACTCACGGCCGTTCCCCGAGCGCTTGTAGCCGCCGAAGGGCGCCCGGGGGTTGAGCGCGCCGCCGTTGAGCTCGACCTGCCCCGCCCTCAGCCTGCGGGCGACGGCCAGCCCGCTCTCGCGGTCGGCGGACCACACGGCGGCGTTGAGCCCGTACACGGTGTCGTTGGCGACGGCGACGGCCTCCTCCACCGTGTCGTAGGGGATCATGACCAGCACCGGGCCGAAGATCTCCTCCTGGGCGATGCGCATGTCGTTGCGCACGTCCGCGAAGACCGTGGGCCTGGCGTAGTAGCCCCGGTCCCGGCCCTCGACGGGCTCGGGACCCCCCGTGACCAGGCGGGCGCCCTCCTCCACGCCGAGCCGGACGTAGCCGCGGACCTTCTCCAGCTGGGCGGCGGAGACGAGCGGGCCCAGGCGGGTGGCCTCGTCCTCCGGGTCGCCGGGCACGTACTTGGCGGCGGACTCGGCCGCGAGGGAGACCGCCTCCTCGTAGCTGTCGCGGTGGACCAGCATGCGGGTGAGCGCGTTGCAGCTCTGGCCCGTGTTGCGCATGACGTCGGCGACGCCGCGCTTGACCGCCTTGGCGAGGTCGGCGCCGGGCAGGATGACGTTGGGCGACTTGCCGCCCAGTTCGAGCGCGACCCTCTTGACGGTCTCGGCGGCCACCTGGCTGACCCGGGTCCCCGCGCGGGTCGAGCCGGTGAAGGACACCATGTCCACGCGCGGGTGGGCTGCGACGGCCTCCCCCACGACCGGTCCGGTGCCGGACACGAGGTTGAACACCCCGGCGGGCAGCCCGGCGTCGTGGAACACCTCGGCGAGGGCGTAGGCGCCGAGCGGGGCGATCTCGCTGGGCTTGAGGACGACGGTGTTGCCCGCCAGGAGGGCGGGGACGACCTTGAGGACGATCTGGTGGAGCGGGTAGTTCCACGGCGTGATGGCGCCGACGACGCCGACCGGCTCGCGCACGACCAGGGAGTTGCCGACGGTCTCACCGCCGAAGTAGCGTTCCCCGGCCTCCTCGACCAGGTCGATGTAGGTCCGGAACATGAGCTCGGGCAGGCCCGCCTGCACCCTGCGTGAGAACACCGCGGGCGCGCCCATGTCCCGGGTGAGCCCGGCGGCGATGTCGTCGATGCGGGCGGCGAACAGCTCGTGGGCCTTGGCCAGGTGGGTGACGCGCTGCCCCGGGGTCAGCGCGGACCAGGCGGGGAAGGCGGCGGCCGCGGCCTCGACCGCGGCCCCGGCGTCCTCGGCTGTTCCGGCCGGAACGGTGTCGATGACCTGCTCCGTCGCCGGGTTCACCACGTCCAGGGCCTCGTCGGAGGCGGAGTCGCGCCAGGCGCCGTCGATGTAGAGGGATCGCATGGCCCCACTGTGGCAGAACGTGATTCGGGTTGGCCAGAGCGGAACGGGGGCGGGGCCGCACACCCGTGGTTCCACGGACGGCTCCGGCCCCGGGTCAGCCCCAGTGCGGGGGGCGGTCGGCGATGAGCCGCGCGGTGGAGTCCTCCTCGGAGTCCTCGCCCCAGCCCACTCCGCGTTCGTCGCTGGTGGTGTCGGGCAGGATGTCGAGGTCGTCGAGGAACTCGACCCTGCGGTCGTCGTCGGGTCCGGGCATGTGCGGTCCTTCGCTCTGCGGTGGGTCCGGGCCCCGGCGTCCGGGGACCGGCGGCGCGGACGGGCGTCCGGAGCCGGGCCGGCCCCCGCCGGGCCCGCTTCCAGTGTGCCGTGCCGCCCCGGCCCCCGGGACCGCTCCCCGCCGCTGCGGGCGGCGGCCCGGTGCGCCCCGGCTCACCGGGGCCGGGGCGCTCAGTCGAAGACGGGGTTGCGGGTGCGGGTGCGCTTGAGCTCGAAGAACCCGTCGGTCCCGGCGACCAGGCGGACGCCGTCCCACAGCTTCCCGGCCTCCTCCCCGCGGGGCACGGGCGTGACGACCGGGCCGAAGAAGGCCACGTCCTCCACCCGGACGACGGGGGTGCCGACGTCCTCGCCGACCAGCTTCATGGCCTCCGCGTGCGAGGCGCGCAGGGCCTCGTCGTACCCGGTGCCCTCCGCGGCCTCCACCAGGTCCTCGGGCAGGCCCGCGTCCGCGAGCGCGGCGCGGATCGTGTCGGCGGTCCGCGGTTCGGCGCCGTTGTGGAACCGGGTGCCCAGTGCGGTGTACAGGCCTCCGAGGACCTCCGGGCCGAAGCGCTGCTCGGCCGCGACGCACACGCGCACGGCGGCCCACGCCCCGTCCAAGGACGCCCTGTAGTCCTCCGGCAGGTCCCTGCCCTCGTTGAGGACGCTGAGGCTCATCACGTGCCAGCGGACCCTCACCGGGCGGACGCGCTCCACCTCGAGCAGCCAGCGCGACGTGATCCACGCCCACGGGCACGCGGGGTCGAACCACATGTCGGCGTACACGGTCTCGGACCCGCTGCTCGGGTCGGCGGTCTGCGTCATCGCTGCTCCTCGGATCGGTCGGGGGGACGGAACTTCACGTCGTAGGTAGGCAACCCCGGCCATCGGTTGCGCATTCCGCCCGTGCGCGTGGCAGGATCGATGCCGAGTGAAGACGACCCCCGGCCCGACGACGCTCCACCCACGCGGCGGACTCGCCGTGGTCGGCAACGATCCGGCCGGCGGGGACGGCGGCCGTGGAGGGAGCGTGGCGTGGCAGGGAACCTGACACGGGACGAGGCTCAGGAGCGGGCGCGGATTCTCAGCGTCGACTCCTACGCCGTGGAGCTCGACCTGACCACCGGTGACGAGACCTTCCGGTCCACCACCGTGGTCCGCTTCTCCAGCTCGGAGCCGGGTGCTCGGACGTTCGTCGAGCTGGCCGCCCCGAAGGTGCTCACGGCGACGCTGAACGGCGCCGAGCTCGACCCGGCCGAACTGTTCGACGGCGAGCGCCTCGTGCTTCCCGAGGTGGCGGCCGAGAACGAGCTGACCGTCGTCGCCGACGCGGCGTACATGCGCACGGGCGAGGGCCTGCACCGCTTCGTCGACCCCGTGGACGACTCGGTGTACCTGTACACCCAGTTCGAGACGGCGGACGCGCACCGCATGTTCACGTGCTTCGACCAGCCCGACCTGAAGGCCACCTTCGAGCTGACGGTGTTCGCGCCCCCGTCGTGGGAGGTCGTGTCGAACAGCGCCCCCGACGTGGTGCGCGAGGCGGCCGGCGGGGAGCGGGTGCGCTGGCACTTCCCCGCCACGCCGGTGGTGTCCACCTACATCACCGCGCTCATCGCGGGCCCGTACCACGTGGTGCGCGACGAGCACGACGGCATCCCGCTGGGGCTGTACTGCCGCGCCTCGCTCGCCGAGCACCTGGACTCCGAGGCCCTGTTCGAGGTCACCAAGCAGGGGTTCGACTTCTTCCACGGCCTGTTCGACCTGCGGTACCCGTTCGGCAAGTACGACCAGCTGTTCGTCCCGGAGTTCAACGCGGGCGCCATGGAGAACGCGGGCGCGGTCACCTTCCTGGAGGACTACGTCTTCCGGTCCCGGGTCACCGACGCGCGCTACGAGCGCCGCGCGGAGACGATCCTGCACGAGATGGCGCACATGTGGTTCGGCGACCTGGTCACCATGCGCTGGTGGGACGACCTGTGGCTGAACGAGTCGTTCGCGACCTACGCCAGCGTGTACTGCCAGGCCAACGCCACCAAGTGGACCGACGCCTGGACGACGTTCGCGAACGTGGAGAAGTCCTGGGCGCTGCGCCAGGACCAGCTTCCCTCCACTCACCCGATCGCCGCCGACATGGTCGACATCCAGGCGGTCGAGGTCAACTTCGACGGCATCACGTACGCCAAGGGCGCCTCGGTGCTCAAGCAGCTCGCCGCGTACGTGGGCGTGGACGCGTTCTTCGCCGGAGTGCGCGCCTACTTCAAGGAGAACGCGTTCGGCAACACCGAGCTGAAGGACCTCCTCAAGCACCTGGAGGCCGCCTCCGGGCGGGACCTGTCCGGCTGGTCGCGCGAGTGGCTGGAGACCACGGGCGTCAACACGATGCGCCCGGAGTTCGAGGTGGACGCCGACGGGGCCTTCACGTCGTTCGCCGTGCTCCAGGAGGCCGACCCCGGGCACCCGACGCTGCGCTCGCACCGCCTCGCGATCGGGCTGTACGACCGCACCCCCGAGGGCATCGTGCGGCGCGAACGCGTGGAGCTGGACGTCAGCGGCGCGCGCACCGAGGTCCCCGAGCTGATCGGCACGGCCCAGCCGGACCTGGTGCTGATCAACGACGACGACCTCACCTTCACCAAGCTGCGCCTCGACGAGCGCTCCCTGCGCACGGTGGTGGAGGGCGCCGGCGAGATCCGCGAGTCGCTGCCGCGGGCCCTGGCCTTCGGCGCCGCCTGGGACATGACCCGTGACGGCGAGATGGCCGCCCGCGACTACGTGGCCCTGGTGATCTCCGGGATCAGCGGCGTCGACGACGTGATGGTGGCCCAGACCCTGCTGCGCCAGGCGTCCTCCGCCCTGCACATGTACGCCGACCCCGCGTGGCGCCCGTTCGGCTTCGAGCAGCTCTCCGACAGGCTGCGCGAGCTGCTGACCTCGGCCGAGCCCGGAGGGGACCTCCAGCTCGCCTACGCCAACGCTCTGGCGGGCACGGCCGCGAGCGACGCCCACCTGTCCCTGGTCCGGGGCCTGCTGGACGGCGCGATCACCGTGGACGGGCTGACCGTGGACACGGACCTGCGGTGGACGCTGCTGCGCCGCCTGGTCGCCGCCGGGGAGGCCGGCGAGGCGGAGATCGCCGCCGAGCTGGAGTCCGACCCGACCGCGGCGGGCCAGCGGCACGCCGCCGGGGCCCGCGCCGCGATCCCCACGGCCGCGGCCAAGGCCGCCGCGTGGGAGCGGATCGTGGGCGAGGAGCTGGCCAACGCCGAGTTCCGCGCGGTCCTGATGGGCTTCACCGAGCCCGGCCAGGCCGAGCTGTACCGGCCCTACACGGAGAAGTACTTCGCGCAGCTGGCCCCGGCGTGGGAGAAGTGGACGGGCGAGTTCGCCCAGACCTTCGCCGAGGTGATGTACCCGAGCGGGCTGGTGGAGGAGGCGACCCTGGAGCGCACGGACGCCTACATCGCGGAGGCCTCCCCCGCCCCGGCGCTCCGCCGGCTGCTGATCGAGGGCCGCGCGGGCGTGGAGCGCGCGCTGCGCGCCCGCGCCGTCGACATCGCCGCGGGCCGGGCCCGCGCCTAGAAGCGGACACAACGGCGGCCCCGGGGGTTTCCCCGGGGCCGCCTCCCGCGTCCGGTCCGCCTACAGCGCGCGGCCGTGCCCTCCCCCGACCGGTCCGAGGGTGCGGCGTATGCGCGCCACCATGCGGGGGTCGGCGAGCAGCTCGTCCACGAGCACCGGCTCCCCCTCGGCACTGGTGAGCGGGATGCGCCAGTTCGGGTACTCGGTGGTGGTGCCGGGCTGGTTCTGCATCCGCCGCTCCCCCACCACGTCGGTCAGCGCCACCCCGATCATGCGGGCCGGGGTCGCCACCAGGTAGGCGTGCATGGCCGCCACCACCGCGGCCGGGTCGGCCACGGGGTCCACGTCCTCGTCGAGCAGGCCCAGGTCCACCAGCAGCCGCCGCCAGCGCTCGACCCGGGCCTCCGCCCCGGCCCGCTCCTCCTCCACCGGCCGTCCGAGGAGGCCGAGCCGGTCGCGTAGCTCCACGTGCTCGGCGGAGAGGAACGACGCCACCGGGGGCAGGTCGTGCGTGGCCACCGTGGCGAGGCAGTCGGCGCGCCAGTCCCCGGGCCGGCGCGGCTCCCCGTCGCCGTCCTGCTCGGACCACAGGACGGACGTGCCCAGCACGCCGCGGTCGGCGAGGTGGTCCCGCGCCCACGGTTCGACGGTGCCCAGGTCCTCCCCGACGACGACGGCGTCCGCCAGGTGCGCGGCCAGGACGAGCGTTCCCACCATGCCCTCGTGGTCGAACCTGAGGTAGGTGCCCTGGTCGGCGGAGGCGCCCTCGGGCACGCACCACAGCCGGAACATGCCCATGACGTGGTCCATCCGGACCCCGCCCGCGTGGCGCAGGGCCTGGTCGAGGATCTGCCGGAACGGCCCGTAGCCGCGTTCGGCGAGCCGCACCGGGTTCCAGGGCGGCCCGCCCCGGTCCTGGCCCAGCCGGTTGAACTCGTCCGGCGGCGCACCGACGCGCAGCCCGGGGACCAGGGCGTCGCCGTACATCCACGCGTCCGCTCCGCCCGCCTGCACGCCGATGGCGAGGTCGTGCACGATGCCGACGCCCATCCCGCCGGCCCTGGCCGTGGCCTGGGCCTGGGCGAGCTGCTCGTCGAGGACCCACTGGAGCCAGCGGTGGAACTCCACGGCGGGCCAGCGGCGCAGGGCCTCCGCGCCCACGGCGCGGGAGCCCGCGTCGCGCAGGTCCCCGGGCCAGGCCCGGTAGTCGCTCCCGTACTCCTCCGCCAGCGCCGACCAGGTCGCGAACTCGACGAGGGGGCGCCCCTCGCGTTCGAGGTAGGCGCGCAGGGCCGCCTCCCGTCCGGGGGCGCGGGGGACCTCGAAGAGCACCTCCAGTGCGGTGCGCTTGGCCTTCCAGACCTCGTCGCGGTCGAGCAGGTCAGCGGTCCGGCCCCGCTCGCGCAGGGGGCGGGCCAGGCGCTGGACCCCCTCCCTCCGGGCGGGGTCGAGCCGGGCGTACTCGGGGACGTCCTCCACCCGGATGTAGAGGGGGCTGGCGTAGCGGCGGCTGACCGGCAGGTAGGGCGAGGGCTCGACCGGCGGCAGCGGCTCGGTGGCGTGCACCGGGTTGACCAGGGTGAAGTCGGCGCCCAGGTCGCGGGCGCTCCAGTCGGCGAGCTCGGCCAGGTCGCGCAGGTCCCCGGTCCCCCAGGAGGCGCGGGACCTGACGCTGTAGATCTGTGCCATGACCCCCCACAGCCGGGGGTGGTCCCTCAGCGCGCCGGGGTCGAGCCGGTCGGGGACGACGAGCAGGGGCGCGTCGTGCTCGACGCCGCCGTCCGTGACGCGGAGCACGTGGGAGCCGAGCGGCAGGCCGGGGTCGAAGGGCAGCAGGGAGCCGTCGGCGGTCTCGACGACGCCGCGCGCGCTGCCCGGGAGCACCAGGTCGGGCGCCTTCCCCTCGCGGACGACGACCGCCGGGGGCAGCAGCCCGCGAGGCGCGGCGGCGTCGGGCGCCTCCGGGTCCACCCCCAGGGCCCGCAGTACATGGCGGATGGTGTCGGGGCCGACCGGGACCCGCCGTCCCCGCCAGTCCTCGTAGCTCGTCGCGACCCCGTACTGCTCGGCCACGCGGGCCAGCTGAACGTCCCTCACAGAACCCGATCATGCCCTACCCGGCGCTTCGTACACCGGAGGCGGTCCCGGCGTGGGGCCAGAACGTGTCCGCGGCCCGGGTCGGCGGACACGGCGCAACAAGACTCCGCGCAACGTGACGGCACCGGCCCTGAGCAGGGCGCTTATCGAATGGCCCAAAGGGCGATACGTCTGCATAATCGTGGTGTGCTCGCTAACTACCGGCGGCTCTTCGCCGTGCCCCACGTCCTGTCCCTCCTCTCCTGGTCCCTGGCCGCCCGCTTCTACACCCCGGGCCTGATGATCGCGGTCACGTTCCTGGTCGAGGGCTGGACGGGCTCCTACACCCTCGCGGGGCTGGTGGCGGGCGCCTTCACGCTCGGCATGGCCCTCGTGGGGCCGCTGCGCGGGCGCATGGCTGACCGGGGAGGGACCGACCGGCTGGTGCTGGTGTGCGGCCTGGTGTTCAGCGTGGGACTCGTGGCGCTGGCCCTGCTCCCGGGGTCGCTGTGGTGGCTGTCGCTCCCGCTGGCCCTGGTGACGGGGTTGTTCGGCACGCCCGCCAACCAGATCGTGCGGGCCCTGTGGCCGCGCCTGACGCGCGGGCCCGAGAGGCAGGCCGTCTACGCGGCCGAGGCGACCACCCAGGAGCTGCTCTTCATCTTCTCCCCCGTGCTCATCGCCGGCGTGGTGGCGGCGGCCGGTCCGCGCTGGGCGCTGTTCCTCCTCGCCGCGCTGGGCTTCCTCGGCTCCGTGGGCTTCGCGTGGTCGCTGCGCAGGGCCGGGGTGACCGGCCCCGCCCCCGCCGAGGCGGACGGGGGCGGGGCGGCGGAGGACACGCGCTCCCGCAGGAGCCTGCTGTTCCACCCCGCCCTGTGCGCGGTCTTCGCGATGTGCCTGCTCATGGTCTCCGGCGTCATCGGCATGGACCTGGTCATCGTGGCCTGGGCCAACGAGCTCGACGCCCCCCAGTACGTGATGGTGATGGCCTCGGTCTGGGCGGCGGGGTCGCTCGTGGGCGGCGTGGTCGCGGGGGCCCTGCGCGGGCGTCCCCGCCTGGCGCTGCGCAGCTTCGCGGCGGCCTTCGGACTGGCGATCCTGATCCCCTTCGTGCCGCCGGTCACGCACCTGCCCAGCCCGCTGTTCATCACGCCGCTGCTCTTCGTGTCCGGGCTGGCCCTCGCGCCGACCCTGGCGGCGGTGATGGGGCGCGTCGGGGACATGGCGCCGTCCCACCGCAGGGCGGAGGCCTTCGGCTGGACGGCCACGGCGATGGGGACCGGCGGCGCCATCGCCGGCCCGCTCAGCGGTGCGCTGATCGACGGCAACGGCATCGTCGGCGGCGTGATCGGCGCGGCGGGCCTGGTCATGGTCGCCGCGGTGCTCAGCCTGTTCCTGCCCCGGCCCGCCCCCGGGTCGGACGACGGCCCGTCGGCGGCCGAGGTCGCCCCCGTCCTGGACGCGCCCCCGGTCCACGGGGCGGCCCCGGGCGCCGGGGCCGCGGCCGCCCCGCACGACGGGCGCCGCTGACACCGCGTCGCGCGCTCAGCCGTTCCAGCCCGGCGGGACCCGGTGGGCCCAGGGCCTGGCCCGCTCGAGCTGGGCCGACAGCGCCAGCAGAACGCCCTCGCCGCCCATCCGGCCGGTGAGCATGGAACCGATCGGCAGGCCGTCCGCCGTCCGGTGCAGGGGGACGCTCACCGAGGGCTGGCCCGAGACGTTGTACACCGACGTGAACGGGGTGAAGGCGGTCATCCTCCCGAACTCCTCCTCCGGCCCGTCCGCGGAGAAGTGGCCCAGCGGGACCGGGGGCAGTGCCAGGGTGGGCGTGAGCACCGCGTCGTAGGGAGCGGTCGCCGCGGCCAGGGAGCGGACCCCGCGCTGGAGCCGGGCGCAGGCCGCGATGTAGACGGGGACCGGCGTGGACCGGGCCCGCTCGCGCAGCCAGCGGTTGAGGGGGCCGAGTTCCCCCTCCCGTTCGGGGGGTACCGGGGACGCCGAGGCCATGGCGGCCCACACCACCTGGAAGTCGTCGGCGAAGGCGCCCCCGAAGTGGGCGTCGCCGGGCTCGGGAACCTCCTCGATGTCGTGGCCGAGGTCCTCCAGCAGGCGGACCGCCTCCCCGTGGGCGGCCAGGACCTCCGGGTGGACGGGGATGCCCGAGGACCCCGTGGAAGAGTAGGCGCCGATGCGCAGGCGGCCCGGATCGCGGTCCACGTGGTCGGCGAACGGCCCGTCCGCCGGCGGAGCGGGGTAGAGGTCCCCCGGCCGGGAGAACGCCATGGCGTCCAGGAGGAGCGCGGCGTCCCGGACGCCGCGGGTGAGGGGGCCCGCGGTGGACAGGCCCAGGAGGTCGGGTTTGAACGGCGCCCCCGAGATCCGGCCCCTGGTGGGCTTGAGCCCGAAGAGCCCGCAGGCCGAGGCCGGGATGCGGATCGAGCCGCCGCCGTCGCTGCCCTGCGCGGCCGGGGCCAGACCCGCGGCGACGGCCGCGGCTGCGCCGCCGCTGGAGCCTCCGGGCGAGAGGTCGGTGTTCCACGGGTTGCGGGCGGGCGGCGCGACGTCGTTCTCCGTGTAGCAGCTGGAGCCGAACTCGGGGGTGTTGGTCTTCCCCACCATGACGGTGCCGGCCGCGCGGAGCCTCGCGACCAGGTCCGAGTCGGCGGGCGCCACGGTGTCGCGGTGGACGGCGGAGCCCTGCGTGAAGCGGACCCCGGCGACGGGGTCCAGGTCCTTGACGGGGAGGGGGACGCCGAGGAGCGGCGGGAGGGTGTCCGGCGTGTCGCCCATCTGACGCTTCTCCGCGTACCGGGCTTGTTCTAGCGCCATTTCTGACGCGACCGTAATGTACGCGCCATAGTGCGGTTCGTACCGTTCGATCCGGTGCAGATAGTGCTCAGTTATCTCAGGAGGGGACAGTTCGCG
Organism: Nocardiopsis sp. NPDC006198; assembly: GCF_040613895.1. Classification (NCBI taxonomy): domain Bacteria; kingdom Bacillati; phylum Actinomycetota; class Actinomycetes; order Streptosporangiales; family Nocardiopsidaceae; genus Nocardiopsis; species Nocardiopsis sp. NPDC006198. Next base: position 23,454 of record NZ_JBEXSY010000067.1, read on the forward strand.
ACTGCGGACCATCGCCGCGAGCCGGTGCGCCGGAAGGTCGTGGATCTGGGTCATGCCGACCCAGATTAGTGGGCACGACACCGGGCACCACGAAGGAGGACGACAGTTCTCCAGAGAGATCGACGAACCCCTGACCATTCCCTGGTCCGGTGTATTCGACACCTGTCGACACCGAACCGTAAGGGAACAAAAGTGTGAGAAGTAATGCACTAGGACTCGGATATGGATCCAACTAACCTGTCCGACGTGGAATCGGCAACCAGAGCGAACGACCAGGGCCAAGCCCCCCGGGAAGCGGCGAAGGAGGGGCCCGAAGCCCTCTTCTTCCCCAATCAGCGCAAGAACAAGGAAGCCTCCGGCACCAGAGCCGTGTACGGCGCCCTCAAGGAGAACCAGTCCGCGCGCAAGTGGATCGTCCGCGGGGGCTCCGCGACCGCGGTCACCGTGGTCTTCGGGCTCCTCACCTCCGACTGGCGCCTCGGCGCCACGCTCGGGCTCCTGACCCTGGTCGGCACGATGGTGTACTACTCCCGGCGCGAGTCGGAGATTCCCCATTGGCGCAAGCCCTCGGCCGCGCAGCGGCGCACCGAGGTCCAGCTCAAGGTCATGAAGCAGCTCGGCTACCGGGTGCTCCACGCCCGCGCCGTACCGGGCGGCAACGGCCAGATCGACCACTTCATCGTGGGCCGGCGCGGAGCCTTCGCGATCGACTCCGAGTCGTGGGACAAGCGCCTCCCGCTGCGCAACAAGCTGGAGAAGCTCTACCACGGCAGGTTCAGCAAGAACGAGCGCATCGACGAGGCGCTGGAGGAGGCCAAACGGGCGGAGGAGCTGATCAGCACCGAGCTCGGGCGCGAGATCAAGGTGCGCGCCTCGCTGGCCATCTACGGCCCCGGCATGCCCTGGGACAGCCACCGGCTGCGGGGCGTGGACATCATCACCGGAACGAAGGTCCGCAAGTGGCTGCGCAGCGGCCGGGACCGACTGACGGAGACCGAGATCGAGGAGATCTACAGGGCCGCGGAGAAGGCCCTGCCCCCCCGGTACTGAGCGGGGGCGCCTCCCCTCGGCGCCCCGGCACCCCCTGACGCCGTGCGGGCCCGGGATCGACCACGACGCCGTGGCGCCCGGGCCTCCCGTGTGCCCGGACCCGCGCCCGCGGAGCCGCTCCCCCTGCTCCGGGCCCGACCGCTCCGGCCTCCCTCCCGCCCGCGGGACCAGGCTCGTCTCACGATCCGGAATACGAGTCTTCCACTCCGAGACCGAAGCCGCTCTCACGAGGGACTACCATCAAGGGGAAACACCCGTAACGATGGGAGCCCACCCCATGCCAGTCCTACGCTCACGCACGGTCACTCACGGCAGGAACATGGCAGGCGCGCGTGCACTCATGCGCGCGACCGGCGTGGAGCGCGAGGACTTCGGCAAGCCCATCGTGGCCGTGGCCAACAGCTTCACCGAGTTCGTGCCCGGCCACGTCCACCTGCGCGAGGTCGCGGACGTGGTCGCCAAGGCGATCCGCGAGGCGGGCGGCGTGCCCCGCGAGTTCAACTCCATCGCCGTGGACGACGGCATCGCCATGGGCCACGGCGGCATGCTGTACTCGCTGCCCAGCCGCGAGCTGATCGCCGACTCCCTCGAGTACATGGTCAACGCCCACTGCGCCGACGCCCTGGTGTGCGTGTCCAACTGCGACAAGATCACCCCCGGCATGCTGCTGGCCGCGCTGCGCCTCAACATCCCGACGGTGTTCGTCTCCGGCGGTCCCATGGAGGCCGGCAAGGTCACGGTCGTCAACGGCACCGCCACGACCGTCCGCAAGCTCGACCTGATCAACCCCATGATCGCCGCCGCCGACGAGAGCGTCTCCCAGGCGGAGCTGGACGAGCTGGAGGAGGCCGCCTGCCCCACCTGCGGCTCCTGCTCCGGCATGTTCACCGCCAACTCGATGAACTGCCTCACCGAGGCGATGGGCCTGGCCCTGCCCGGCAACGGCACCGTGCTCGCCACCCACACCGCGCGCCGCGCCCTGTACGAGGACGCCGGACGCCTGGTCGTGGAGGCCGCCAAGCGCTACTACGAGGACGACGACGAGTCCGTCCTGCCCCTGTCCATCGCCACCCCCGCGGCCTTCGGCAACGCGATGGCCCTGGACGTGGCCATGGGCGGCTCCACCAACACGATCCTGCACCTGCTGGCCGCGGCCACCGAGGCCCGCGTCGGATTCGGCCTGGACGAGATCGACGCCGTCTCACGGCGGGTCCCGTGCCTGTGCAAGGTCGCGCCCAACACCGAGAAGTACCACATCGAGGACGTCCACCGGGCGGGCGGCATCCCCTCCATCCTGGGCGAACTCGCCCGCGGCGGACTGCTCGACACCTCCCTGCCCACGGTGCACGGCAAGACCGTCGGCGAGTTCATCGCCGAGTGGGACATCACCTCCGACACCGTCCTGCCGGAGGCGGTGGAGCTGTTCCACGCCGCCCCCGGGGGCCGGCGCACCACCAAGGCGTACTCCCAGGACACCCGGTGGGACACCCTGGACACCGACCGGGAGAACGGCTGCATCCGCTCCGTCGAGCACGCCTACACCAAGGACGGCGGCCTGGCCGTGCTGTCCGGCAACCTCGCCCCGGACGGCGCCATCGTCAAGACGGCGGGCGTGGAGGAGGAGCTGTGGACCTTCTCCGGCCCCGCCAAGGTGTTCGAGTCCCAGGAGGATGCCGTCGACGGCATCCTCAACAAGCGGATCGTGCCCGGTGACGTGGTGGTCATCCGCTACGAGGGCCCCAAGGGCGGCCCCGGCATGCAGGAGATGCTGTACCCGACGAGCTTCCTCAAGGGGCGCGGCCTGGGCAAGGCCTGCGCCCTGATCACGGACGGCCGCTTCTCCGGCGGCACGTCGGGCCTGTCCATCGGCCACGCCTCCCCCGAGGCGGCCGCGGGCGGGGACATCGCCCTGGTCGAGGACGGCGACACCGTGACGATCGACATCCCCAACCGGGGCATCACCCTGGAGGTCTCCGACGAGGAGCTCGCCACCCGGCGCGAGCGCCTGCTCAAGGAGCTGGGCCGGTTCCGGCCGCGTGACCGTCAGCGGCCGGTGACGGCCGCGCTGCGCGCCTACGCGGCGATGGCCACCTCGGCCTCGACCGGCGCGGCGCGCGACGTGTCCCAGATCGAGGGGTAGGGGCCGGACCCGGTCCGGGAGCAGTGCGCAGGGGCGGTCCCGTCGGGGCCGCCCCTTCTCGCGCGGCCCTGTCCGCGTCGTCGCGGCGGGCGGACCGGTCGCCGCCGGCCCCGCGGGCGCAGGGCCGGCGCGTGCGGGCTCAGGAGCAGCAACCGCCCCCGCAGCAGCCCCCGCCCCCGGACGGCGCGGGGGCGGAGGCGCGCCCGCCCACCGCCACGGTGGACAGCAGCCGCACGGTGTCGCCGTGCCCCACGGGGCAGGGGGCCGGGTCGCCCGCCTCTGCCATCGGACGGGAGAGCTCGAAGGTGTCACCGCACTCGCGGCAGCGGAAGTCGTATCTCGGCATGCCGCCAGAATACGGCCGCCGCGCCCTCACGTCACCGCCCGCCCCTTTGCCGGGCGGGCGCCTTCGGGGACCGCCGCGGTCCGGGCCCCCACCGCGCGGGACCGGTGGGGGCGCGCCCGGAGGCGCCCCGGGGACGCACGGCCGCCCCCCGGCCGCCCGTGGGGGCCGCGCCGGAGGGCGGAAGGACGGCGGGGGCCGGGTGGGACGCCCGGTTCCGGCCCCGCCGGACCGCTGGAGCCCGTTGGCCGGCCCGTGCGTCCGGCCGGGCGCCTACGCCGCGAGGTGGGCCATGTACGGCTCCCACTGGGGGTCGCCGTGCAGGTCACCGTTGATCAGCCGCCAGTGGGGTCCCTTGGGCACCTTGGGGGTGATGTGCAGCTCCCAGCCGAGCTCGTCCAGGAACTTGTCCGCCTTGCGGTGGTTGCACGGCTTGCAGGCCGCGACCACGTTCTCCCACACGTGCGCGCCGCCGCGGCTGCGCGGGATGACGTGGTCGATGGTCTCGGCCTTCTTCCCGCAGTAGCCGCACACGTGCCGGTCCCGCCTCATCAGCGCCACCCGGGTGAGGGGCACCCTGCGACTGTACGGAACGCTGATGTAGCGCCTGAGCCGGATGACCGACGGCACGTCGTAGGCGCGCGTCGCCGAGTGCAGCACCGTCCCCGTGTCGTCCTGGTGGACGACTTCGGCCTTCTCCCGCAGGACGAGGAGAATCGCCCTGCGCAGGGGCAGTGTCGTCAGTGGTTCGAAGCTGGCGTTGAGCAGCAGCACGTGGCGGCGGGCGGTCCCTGTGCCACCCTCCCGGCTGCTTGGGGCGCTCATCGCGTCGCCCCGGTCGCGGTGAACGACCGTGTCTCTTCCCCGGCCAGCCGTTCGGCCAGCCAGGAGACCTCCCTGTGCACCGATCCGAGGATCGGTGTTTCCGTACGCCTTGCCACACGGACCTCCCGGTGGTCCCGCCGAGTTGCGTCCCGCATTCAGTTTGCGTGTTCGGACCGCCCCGGCGCCACCCCAATTTACGCCGGGCCGCACAGAAACCGCGTGTTGACGCTTTTCGTGGTCCTATTGTGCGCCCGACAAACCACGTTTCATCCTGACGCCGCGCCGAACACCCAGTGGTTGATAGCGGTGGATAGAGTGCGAAGTATGCGTGAACTCCGCTACCCCCCGGCCGAACGGCTCGACGTCACAGAGAACCTGCACGGCCACGAGGTCGGCGACCCCTACCGGTGGTTGGAGGACTGCGGATCCACCGCCACGAAGGCGTGGGCGGCGGCCCAGGACGCCCTGTACACCGAGGCCTCCGAGCGCTACACCGCTCGCGAGCGGTTCGCCGACCGGATCCGGTCCCTCCTCGGCGCGGGAGCCGTCGGGGCCCCCGTATGGCGCGGCGACCGCAGCTTCTTCGTCCGCCGGACCGCCGAGCAGGAGCACGCGGTGCTCTACGTCCGCGACGGCGACGGCCCCGAGCGCGTCCTGGTCGACCCCGGCGCGCTCGACCCCGGGGGCCTGACCACCCTGGACGCGTGGAAGCCCGGCCCCGACGGGCGCCTGCTCGCCTACCAGCTCTCCGAGGGCGGGGACGAGGAGTCCGTCCTGCGGGTCGTGGACGTCGACAGCGGCGACCTGGTGGACGGCCCCGTGGACCGGGCCCGCTACAGCCCGATCGCGTGGCTGCCGGACTCCTCCGCCTTCTACTACGTGCGGCGGCTGCCCCCGGAGGAGGTCCCCGACGGCGAGGAGGCCTACCACCGGCGCGTCTACCTGCACCGGCTGGGGCGCCCGGCCGAGGAGGACGTCCTCGTCTTCGGCTCCGGCAGGGACAAGACGGAGTACTTCAGCCCCTCCGTGAGCCGGGACGGCCGCTGGCTGATCCTCCAGGCGGTCCGGGGAACCTCCTCGGCCACCGACATGTGGATCGCCGACCTGTCCGACGGGGACCTGGAGCGGCCCCGCCTGGTGCCCGTACAGGAGGGCGTCGACGCCGACCTGGAGGGACACGTGGGCCGGGACGGGCGCCTGTACCTGCGGACGGACCGGGACGCCCCGCGCGGGCGCGTGTGCGTGACCGATCCGGCCGACCCCCGCTACGAGAACTGGACCACCCTGGTCCCCGAGGAGCCCGAGGCGGTGCTGGAGGACTACGCCGTCCTGGACGGCCCCGCCCTCGAACGCCCCGAACTCCTGGTCTCCCACAGCCGCCACGCGATCAGCGAGGTCACCCAGCGCGACCTGCTCACCGGGGAGCTCCTCGGCGTCGTGGACATGCCCGGGCTGGGCACGGTCGGCGGCCTCTCGGAACGCCCCGAGGGGGGCCACGAGGCCTGGTTCGGCTACACCGACAACACCCACCCGTCCTCGGTGTACCGCTACGACGCGCTCGCCGGGCGGGTGTCCGTGTGGGCCGACGCCCCGGGGGACATCGACCTGCCGGACGTGAACGTCGAACAGGTCACCTACACGTCCGGCGACGGCACGCCCGTGCGCATGCTCGTCGTGTCGCCCTCGGCTCCCGCCGAGGGCCCGCGGCCCACCATCCTCTACGGGTACGGGGGCTTCCGGATCTCCCTCACCCCCGCCTACTCCGCGGTGGCCCTGGCCTGGGCCCGCGCGGGCGGCGTGTACGCCGTCGCCAACCTGCGCGGCGGCCTGGAGGAGGGCGAGGAGTGGCACCGCTCGGGGATGCTGGCCCGCAAGCAGAACGTCTTCGACGACTGCGCGGCCGCGGCCGAGCACCTGATCGCCACCGGGGTCACCGCCCCGGACCGGCTGGCCGTGATGGGCGGCAGCAACGGCGGGCTGCTGGTCGGCGCCATGGTCACCCAGCGGCCGGACCTGTTCGCGGCCGCGGTCTGCTCCGCGCCCCTCCTGGACATGGTCCGCTACGAGCGGTTCGGGCTCGGCCAGCTGTGGAACGTCGAGTACGGCACCGCGGACGACCCCGAGCAGCTCGGATGGCTCCTGGGCTACTCGCCCTACCACAACGTCCGCGAGGGCACCCGCTACCCGGCCACCCTGTTCACCGTGTTCGACAACGACACGCGCGTGGACCCCCTGCACGCCCGCAAACTGTGCGCGGCGCTGCAGGACGCCACGTCCGCCCTTGCGGAGGAACGGCCCGTCCTGCTGCGCAGGGAGGCCGAGGTCGGCCACAGCTCGCGGTCGGTGAGCCGCAGTGTGTCACTGAACTCCGAGCAGCTGGCCTTCCTCGCCCACCACCTGGGCCTCTCCGCGGACTGACGTCCTCCTCCCGCGGGTCCGGGAGAGCAACGACACAGGAATCGGACACCCGGGGAGGGGTCCCGCCCCGGGGGGCGTTGAGACAATCGGAGGAGTCGTACGCCCCCCGGGGAGAGCAGCACGAGAGGACCCAGACGTGACACAGATCGACACCGGAGCCGTCGGCACCGGGTCGGCCCCCGCGCGGCACGTGCACCTCGCACAGGTCCGCTACGCCGACCTCGACCCGCAGCACCACGTGAACAACGTCCGGATGCTCACCTACCTGGAGGACGCCCGGGTCTCGTTCCTGCGCTACGGCGGCGCGGTCGAGGGCGACGAGGTGTTCGGTGCCATGGTCGTGGCCCGCCAGGAGGCGGACTACGTGGCCCCCCTGCTCCCCCGGACCGACCCGGTGCGCGTGGAGCTGTGGGTGACCGAGGTGCGCAACGCCAGTTTCACCCTCGCCTACGAGATCCTGGACGACGACCGCGTGTACCTGCGCGCGAAGACCGTGCTGGTGGGCTTCGACGTGGCCACGCAGAGCGCCCGCCGGCTCGACGCCACCGAGCGCGCCTTCCTCGCCGCCTACGCCTAGTCCCGGTCCGCGGCGCCGTCCGCGATGCGGTACAGCACGTTCGGCCGCAGGGGCCCCTCGGGCGCCCGCGGGTCGTCGAAGTCGCCCTCCGGGTCCCGGGTCATGCCGATCCTGCGCATCACCGCCTGTGAGCGGATGTTCGTGACCGTGGCCACGGCGAGGATCTCGGGGAGGGCGAGGGTGTCGAAGCCGTAGGCCAGTACCGCCAGCGCGGCCTCGGTGGCATAGCCGCGTCCCCAGGCCGGCCGGGCGAGCCTCCAGCCGATCTCCGTCCCGCCGAAGGGCAGGCCGTCCTCCACCCGGTCCAGGCCCGCGGACCCGACGAAGTCGCCCGTGTCCCGCTCCTCGACCGCCCACCAGCCGTAGCCCCGCAGGTCGAACCCGTCCCGGAAGCGGGCGACGGAGGCATCGCTCTGATCGCGGGTCAGCGGCTCGCCCAGGTGCTCCCGGACCTCGGGGTCGGCGTTCACGGCCGCCCAGGGTTCGAGGTCGCGCTCCTGCCAGCGCCGGAGGATCAGGCGGTCGGTACGCAGTTCGGTCCGGCTGACCCACGCGGTCCCTGGCCTCAAGGCAGCACCCTCTTCTCCGGTCCGGCTCCGTCGAGCGGGGAGTCCTCACGGCCCGCGCACGGGCCGGACGCGCCGGCGCCGGGCCCGTGCGTCCGGGGCTCCGTCCGACGGGCTCCCGGCCGGTGCGTCCGGGGCTCCCCCTACTTCAGGGAGATGGTAACGGCATCGCCGTCGTCGCCCTCGTCATCCGAGGCCACCGACACGCGTGTCGGACGGGGGACCTCCGGGGGGACGGCGTCCTCCTGGACGTTGACCATGCTGTGCGCGGCCATGACCATGTACTCCCACAGCTGGCGCTCCAGCGCCTCGTGCAGGTCGAGGGAGTCCACGGCGGCGCGCATGTGCTTGAGCCACAGGTCGCGCTCGGCGGCGCCGATGCGGAACGGAACGTGCCGCATCCGCAGGCGGGGGTGGCCGCGCTGCTCGTTGTAGGTGCGCGGGCCGCCCCAGTACTGGATGAGGAACAGGCGCAGGCGCTCCTCGGCCGGGCCGAGGTCCTCCTCCGGATACATGGGGCGGAGCACAGGGTCGTCGGCCACGCCCTCGTAGAAGCGGCGAACCAGGCGGGTGAAGGTCTCCTCACCGCCCACGGCCTCGTAGAACGTCATTCGCACGGGCTGATCGCCCACGCTCTGCTGGTCATCACGCGCGGAAGTCATCGGGTCCAGGGTACGCGACGTTGCACGGACCCCCCATGGGTCCCGGCGCCGGGGAATATCCGCGCGTGCGCCGCTGCGGGAACGCCCGCGGGGGCACCGGTCGTCCGGTGCCCCCGCGGGCGCGTGCCAGGTCCCGCGGGGCTAGTCGCGGGTGAGCTTGCGGTGGGTCACCGCGTGCGGACGCGCGGCGTCCGGGCCCAGGCGCTCGATCTTGTTCTTCTCGTAGGACTCGAAGTTGCCCTCGAACCAGAACCAGTTGGCGTCGCCCTCCCACGCGAGGATGTGCGTGGCGACGCGGTCGAGGAACCAGCGGTCGTGGGACGTGATCACGGCGCAGCCGGGGAAGTCCAGCAGCGCGTTCTCCAGGGAGCCGAGGGTCTCCACGTCCAGGTCGTTCGTGGGCTCGTCCAGGAGCAGCAGGTTGCCGCCCTGCTTGAGGGTGAGCGCCAGGTTGACCCGGTTGCGCTCGCCGCCCGAGAGCACCCCGGACTGCTTCTGCTGGTCGGAGCCCTTGAAGCCGAAGGCGGCGACGTAGGCGCGGCTCGGGATCTCGACCTTGCCGACCGTGATGAACGTTTCGCCGTCGGAGATGGTCTCCCACACGTTCTTGCTGTCGTCGATGCGGCCCCGGTACTGGTCGACGTAGGAGATCTCCACCGTGTCGCCGACGGTGATCTTGCCCTGGTCGGGGGTCTCCTCGCCGACGATCATCTTGAACAGGGTCGTCTTGCCGACACCGTTGGGGCCGATGACGCCGACGATGCCGTTGGGCGGCAGGGAGAAGCTGAGGTTCTCGATGAGGACGCGGTCGTCGAAGCCCTTGGTGAGGTTCTTGACCTCGACCACGGTGTTGCCCAGGCGCGGACCCGGCGGGATCTGGATCTCCTCGAAGTCCAGCTTGCGGGTCTTGTCGGCCTCCGCCGCCATCTCCTCGTAGCGGGCCAGACGGGACTTGCTCTTGGTCTGGCGGGCCTTGGCGTTGGAGCGGACCCACTCCAGCTCGTCCTTGAGGCGCTTGGCCTTCTTGGCGTCCTTCTGCCCCTCGACCTTCAGGCGGGCCTGCTTGGTCTCCAGGTAGGTGGAGTAGTTGCCCTCGTAGGGGTAGAACTGGCCGCGGTCCAGCTCCAGGATCCACGTGGCGACGTGGTCGAGGAAGTACCTGTCGTGTGTGATCGCGATGATGGTGCCGGGGTACTTGGCCAGGTGCTGCTCCAACCAGTTCACGCTCTCGGCGTCGAGGTGGTTGGTGGGCTCGTCGAGCAGGAGGAGGTCGGGCTGTTCGAGGAGGAGCTTGCACAGGGCGACCCGGCGCTTCTCACCACCCGAGAGCTGGGTGACGGAGGCGTCCCCGGGCGGGCAGCGCAGGGCGTCCATCGCCTGCTCCAGCTGGCTGTCCAGGTCCCAGGCGTTGCGGTGGTCGAGCTGTTCCTGGAGCTTGCCCATCTCCTCGAGCAGTTCGTCGGAGTAGTCCGTCGCCATCTGCTCGGCGATCTCGTTGAAGCGGGTCAGCATCGCCTTGGTCTCGGCGACACCGTCCTCGACGTTCTCCAGGACCGTCTTGTCCGCGTCGAGCCGGGGCTCCTGCGCGAGCAGCCCGACGCTGAACCCGGGCATGAGACGCGCCTCGCCGTTGGACGGCTGTTCGATGCCGGCCATGATCTTCAGAAGCGTCGACTTACCCGAACCGTTGGGGCCCACGACGCCGATCTTGGCTCCGGGCAGGAACGACCCCGAAACGTTGTCAAGGACGACCTTGTCGCCGTGCGCTTTGCGCACGTTGTTCATGGTGAAAATGTACTCCGGCATGCCTCCAAGCCTAGGGCGTCGCAGCCCATGCCCCCGCCATCGGAGCGCACCCGGGGGCCCGGCGGGGACGGAGTCCGGCGCCGGCCCGGGCCCGTCCCCACCGGACCCGCGCGGCGGCCGTGGCGCTGGGCCCCGGGTCACCCCCTCCGGTCGCCGCCGGCCCCTGCGGTCAGTCCTGTGCCGGGTCCCTCCCCCGGCTCAACCAGCGGGGCGTGAACTCCCGCCAGCGCTCCACCGGCAGCCCCCAGGCCAGGGCCCGGCTCATGAGCACCGCCATGGAGTAGCCGGGATCGGTGGTGAGGGCGACGTCCAGCGCCGCCGCCGCGAGCGCCTCGTCACCGCGCTGCCACGCGGCGACGGCGAGCAGGGAGGCGGGGGCGGCCCTGAGCTCCGAGGGCAGGCAGCGGGTGGCCCGGCTCCACAGCGCCTGGTGGACGGGGGCCGCCTCGGCGGTGATCCTCGCCCACACCTCGTCCCGCACGCCGGTCCCGGTCAGGTGCACGCCCAGCCGGGCCAGTCCGTCCGGGTCGGTGACCGCCCGCCCCGCGTGCTCGGCCCGGACCGCGGCCAGGACCTCGGTGAGGCCGTGGTCGGAGGGACCGCCGCCCTCCGCCCGCGCGGCGCGGGTCCGCGCACGGTCCGCGGCGGCCTCCATCGCGGCCCGCTCCTCCCCGCGGACGGGGGCGAGGAGCGCGCGTATCCGGGCGATGTCGGCCATGGTCGCGTGGAACGGCGGCGCGGGGACGATCCCGTGCAGGACCGCGCTCGCCGGGACAGTGGACCCGTCGACGTTGACGACCGTGCCCTCGGCCGGGCAGCACCCGGCCGATCCGCAGGTGTAGGACCAGTACCGGCCGCCGGTGACCCGGATGGCGTCGACGACGGCGAGGCCGTGTGTCCGGGCGGCGGCGAGGAGGGCGTCGACGTAGGGGGTCACCCGCCCGGGCGGCCCGTACGCCACGACGGCCAGGGCCGTGCAGCCCTCGGAGGCCGCCGCGGCGGCGGGGGCCGCGGCCCGCCCCGCCGGGTCGGGGGCGCCGTCCATCCTGTCCAGGTCGCCGCAGTACACGGAGTGCACGCCGCGGTCCCTGATGGCGAGGACCACGATCCCGGGGTCGGGCGGCTCCCCCACCAGGTACGGGAGGGTGGCGATGATGTCGGTCGGGTTGGTCAGCGTGAGGGCGCCGGGGGAGGCGCCCGGTGCGGGGGATCCGCCGGGCGGTCGCGGCCGGGGGGCCGGGTCCGTCGGGCCCGGCCCCCCGCGGAGGGAGCCGGGTGCGGCCGGGGAGTCGGGGTGCCCCGGCCTGTCCGGCCGCTCCGTCCGGTCGGGCGAACGGGCGGGGTCCTGGGGGTCCTGGGGGTCGCGCGGGTGGTGCGGCTGGTCGGGGTGCATATCTTCACGGTGCGTGATCATCCGGTTCCGGACAAGGGGCTTCCGGAGCCTGTGGACGACCGCGCGTTCTCCGTGGGGCCGCGGTTCAGGAGACCTCTCTGGGATCGGTGGGTTCCGCGGGCCCGCCGCGGTCGGTCAGCTCCGCCTCGCGCGGGCCGGGGATCGTGCCGCCGGCGCCGGGGCGCCCCGCCGGCAGGCACACGCGGTTGCGGCCGGTCTCCTTGGCCCGGTAGAGCGCGAGATCGGCCGCGGTGAGCAGTTCGACCAGGTCGTTGCCGTGGTCGCCGATGACCGCCACCCCGATCGAGATGGTGATGCGCACCGGGACGCCGTCGACCGCGATCTCCATGCCCCCGACCTGCGTGCGCAGGCGTTCGGCCGCGCGCCAGGCCTCGGTGGTGTCGGACCCGGGCAGCAGCACCACGAACTCCTCGCCGCCGAACCTCCCGAGCAGGTCGGACTGGCGCAGCTGCTGGGCGATGGTGGTGGCCACCCCCAGGAGGACCTGGTCCCCGAACAGGTGGCCGTGGCTGTCGTTGACCCGCTTGAAGTGGTCGATGTCGACGATGAGCACGGCGGCGCGCCCCCGGGAGGAGCGGGCCCTGGCGATCTCGATCGACGCCTCCTGCTCCCAGGTGGGCGCGTTGAGGAGCCCCGTCTTGGGGTCGGTCCGCGCGGCCATCTGCAACTGCTGGTAGAGGAGGCTGCGCTGGAGGAGGAGGACCGGCGGGACCGCGATGACCAGGAGGAAGAGGGACAGCTGGGCGAGGATGGCGACCGTGACGCCGACACATAATTCGACGGCGTCCACGATGAGCGCCTCGCGGTCCCACATGGGGCGCAGGCTGTTGCCCGGGCCGCTGCTGATCCTCGCGGCCAGGGCGACGAGGAGGGTGTTGAGGACGGTGAACCCCGCGCAGCACAGTACCGCCACGAGCACGCCGGGCCCCGTGGTGAGGGGCTCGCCGGACTCGACGACGCCGCCCAGACCGCCGACGAGGTCGTCCCCCCACACGCCGTGCCAGACCACCGACACCAGGAACCCCGAGAGCCCCACCGAGGTCGCGTTGAACACCCGGCGGTGCACCAGGGTGCGCCTCGTGCGCTGCTGGACCATCAGGTAGACGGGGATGGGGATGAGCAGGGAGTACACCGGCGGGAGGAGGAGCACGACCGGGAACCACCAGGCCCCCAGCAGGTCGCGGTTGAACCCGGCGGGCGTGGGCGTGCCCAGCCGGCGGCTCCCCTCGACCGAGATCGCCGCGCCGGCGACCAGCGCGGTGAAGGTGACCAGGTCCTTCAGTGAGAACACGGTCAGGGCGAACGCCACCCCGAACAGGAACAGCGCGGCGACCAGGAGCAGGCACATGTAGACGATCAGGCCCTGGGGCTCCTGGAGGACCGGCCACGAGGACCGGCCCCCGGGGGCACGGCCGACCGGCGCCGCCGGTTTCTCCGAGATGCTCACGGCTCCCGCCTCCCTTCTGTGTCACGCTCTGCCATTCATCCCCCACACCCGACTCTGATGGGTCCGCCGCCTCCTGCGGTTCTCCGTTCGACGGGATGGATTCGCCCCGCGTTCCCCTACCATGCCACTCGGTGACGACGGCCGGGTAGCCGAACGCCCGAAGTCCGCTCGCCGGACGGGCCCACTCGACACCCCAACACTTTACATCACTTTGGGTAATAACTTAATCGCTTATTGTATCGAGAGTCGCGAGGCCCCCAGTTCCGGGGTGTGCGGAGACCCAGGGGGGTTGGTCGTGCACCGGTTCTGGGGCATTCTTCTGTGGGGCGCGGCGACAGCCGCTCCGGCACGGACCGCCGACCTCCCGGGGGCCCGGCCGATTCCGCCTCGGCAGCACTCGACACGAAGGAGCACTCACCATGGCGATCGACGGCGCGAGCTGGGTCTGATACCCACGCCTACGCAACACACCCGGGGGGGGGGGGGGGCAGGGGCCCCCCCCCCCCCGCCCCCCCCACCC